>NZ_LZJG01000490.1:0-79701 GCF_001667785.1 Mycobacterium sp. E3247
TTCGCCGGCGGGATCACCGCCGGGCCCACCGCCGCCGGGGTCAAATCGATCGCCCGAATCCCCGCCGCCGCATACCTCGGTGCGGCGTCGCGGTGCACGTAGGCACTGGTCGCCTCGAACACCAGATCAGGCTTCTCCGACCGGGCCAACAACCAGTCCACCCCCTCGTGGGTGGTCTGCAACCCCAACTTGCGGGCCCGGGCCAGCCCCTCACTGTCGGGGTCGATGCCCACCATCCACCGCGGCTCCAACCAGTCCGACCGCAACAACTTATACAACAGGTCAGTACTGATGTTTCCCGACCCGACAATGGCCACACTCGCCTTAGCCGGCATGACGCTCCTCTTATTCGAACGACAAACGAACAGAACCCAGCCCGGTGAACTCGGCCACGAACTCGTCGCCGGCGTGCGCGTCGATCGCGCGCGTGCACGATCCCGGCAGCACCAAATCCCCTTTGCGCAACCGCACCCCGAAGCCCTCCACCTTGCGCGCCAGCCAGGCCACCGCGGTGACCGGGTTGCCCAGCACCGCATCGGTGCGGCCCTTCGCGACGACCTCACCGTTGCAGTGCAGCACCGCATCGATGCCCTTGACGTCGACCTCGCACGGGGAGACACGCGCCTGGCCCAGCACGAAGCCCGCCGACGACGCGTTGTCGGCGATGGTGTCGCACAACTCGATCTTCCAGTCGGTGATCCGCGTGTCGATCAACTCGATCGAGGGCACCAGCGCCTCGGTCGCCGCCAGCACGTCCTCCTCGGTGCAGTCGGCCCCCGGCAGGTCGGCGTTCAGCAGGAAACCCACCTCCACCTCCACCCGCGGCCACAGATACCGGCTCGCCCTGACCGGGGTGTCTTCGAACAACTGCATCTCGTCCAGCAAATGCCCGTAATCCGGCTCGTCAACCCCCATCATCTGCTGGATCGCCTTCGACGACAGCCCCACCTTGTGCCCCAACACCCGAGCCCCCTCGGCAACCCGCTGACGGATATTGATCAGCTGAATCTCATACGCGTCCACAACATCAATGTCCGGGTGAACAGCGGTCAGCGGAGCGATCGGTGAGCGGCTCCGCTCAGCCTGCGCCAACTGGACAGCCAGCTGGTGGCGTAATTCCCTGCTAAGCACGAGAACTGGTTCCCTCAGCATTTGCAGGTGAAGTCATTGCCTTGGCGTCCATCCCGCCGAGTGGGCCGGTCCCGATCTCGGCGTTATGGGCATGCGCGAAGTGGTGAAGACCGAAGACAGCGTCCATGCCATTGCGTAATCCCATGTGGTCTTCGCATTGGTTGACCGCCCGCTTGGCCAGCGCGAGCCCGAATTGGGGCATCGCCGCGATACGCGTTGCAAGGCCGAAGGTTTCACCGCGTAGCTGCGACCGTGCGACGACCCGATTGACCATACCGATTTCGTAGGCGCGCTGCGCGCTGAACCTCTCACCTGTGTAGAGGATCTCCTTGGCAAACCTGGGCCCGAGCACCCAAGGGTGTGCGAAGTATTCGACGCCCGGAATACCCATGCGCACAACGGGATCGCTGAAGAAGGCATCATCGGCGGCCACGATCAGGTCACAGGCCCAGGCGAGCATCAGACCACCGGCCACACACGCGCCTTGCACCATCGCAATAGTGGGCTTCGGGATTTCGCGCCACCTTCGGCACATCCCAAGATAAACCTCTGTCTCCCGCGCAAAACGTTGGTCGCCGCCTGGCTTGTCGACGTGGTCCCACCACAACACCGCCCGATTTTCATAGCGCACGTTGTGGTCACGTTCGGGGGTGCCGATATCGTGACCGGCGCTGAAGTGCTCGCCGGCACCCGCTAACACGATCACCTTGATTTCGTCATCGTTCACTGCGCGCCTAAACGCAGCATCCAGGGCGTAGGTCATCGCCGAATTCTGCGCATTGCGGTAGCGCGGACGGTTCATGGTGACCACAGCGACTCCGGAGGTCACTGCATAGGTGACCACCTCGTCTACATCAGGCGTGTCCATGTTGATGCCTTCCGTCATCACGCATTCCGGTTCTGACCATCATCAGCGCAGTCGGCCCGCAGACAGGTGGTCGGTGTCCATACACCGGGAGTCATCTCGCTCACAGCTGATAGATCCAAGCCGGCCGCTCAGTGCAGGGCTGTCCACGCAACTCGGAACGTCCCGACTGTCGGGACGGCCGATCCGGTACAAGCACCCTGATCCCGTAGCTTCAACGCTATGCGCTACTCATGCCGCTTCGAGCGGACATGCGCGGCGCCAGCGCCGGTCGTCTACGACTTGCTCACTGACGTCGCGCGATGGCCGCAGTGGTTAGACGGTGTACGGACCGCCGACTGGGAGTACCCAGGAACGGCCGGCTCCCGGATAGGGGCTATCCGCCGAATCATGTTGAGAGGCTTAACCATGCGGGAGAAGGTCCTCATTGCCGATCGGCCGCACCACCACGCCTATGCCATCCTGTCGGGAATCCCCGTCACCGATCACCGCGCCGATGTCCACATATCCACGACCTCTAGCGGATCTCGCATCGTGTGGAAGGCAACGTTTCGCCCACGGTTCCCGCTCACGGGACCGCTGATCTGGCTGATGCTGCGCGCGAGCATGCCCACGATGGTGACCGCTCTCGCCCGGGGAGCCGAAGCGCAGCCGACGTAGCCACCGTGCCGGTGATCATGGATTGCAACTGTCTCGTCTACAGGATCAAGATGGCCCAAAGCCGTGTACCGCCAGCTTCCTTGGTCGTTACACGCGGCCCGATGACGGGCTGGGTTCGGTGCCCCACTGGCGGCCGGATCCAGGCCGTTGTCTTCGCATCGCCGATCACCGCTACCGACACCTGCGGACCGGTGACCGAGAGTCGTTGATGTTAGCCACTCGCCGCGCACGGGAAAACATTAGGCTGCACGATCTACATGCGCACCAGGGTGAACGGGTACGTGTAAGTTCCCGCCGGCGACCCGTTACAGCCCGAGGAAAACGAGGAGTCCAACGAGCCAGCAAGCGTGGACGCATCCCATGCGTAGACGTCGTGCGTGGGTATCACGGGCCCGTAGTAGATGTCACCACAGCGCAGACCGTCGGGAACGTCGACACTCAAGGTATAGCGGCCATCGGCGAATCGAGCGCTGCCGTTGTACTCGAATGCCTTGGCTACCGGTTGGGGTATCGCGCTCACGCTGACACAGTCACCGCTGCACGACGAAATCGCCCAGATCCAGGTATGGAAGTCGTACCTGCCGGTGATCAAAAGCTGGTAATTGCCGGTTCGCATCTCCGCGTGGGCCACGGGCGCGAGCCCTAAGGCCGCCGGCGCCAGGCAGATGCCCAGTATGAGCGCCTTCACGTTCGTTCCATTCTGCTTGGGGCCGAGGATCAGACAACACGCCGTTACCCACCGCAATCGCGGACTGCTCTCGGCGGGGCCGCTGGGTTCGGCTCACATATGCGAGCCGCCGTCGACACGGACTTCGGTACCGGTGATGAAATAGGCGTCGGGAGAGCCCAGCATGGCCACCACGGCGGCTACGGCGTCCGGTCTGGCGAAGATCGCGCCGTCGGCCAGTGGAAGCACAGGCTGAACCTTGCCGAACAGGGAGAAGTCGACGTCAGCGGGCAGGCCCGGACCGATGCTCTGCTTCGATTCTCCTGTGCCATCAGTCATTCCGGAGGAAATCGATCCCGGCTGCACCGAGTTGAACCGGATTCCCTCTTTGCTGAACTCCATGGCCAACGCATGTGTCATCGCCTGAATTCCGCCCTTGGAAGCGGCGTAGGCCGACATATACGGGTGAGCAAAGGCCGCCGAGGTGGAGCTGAAGTTGACCACCGCTGGACCGACGCCCTCGCGTAGGGCCGGGATCGCCTCGCGGGTCATCAGGAAGGTGCCGACCAGGTTGATGCGGAGTACCTGCTCAAAATCGGCCGCGGTGGTGTCCAGGAAATGGGCTGAGCGCAGAATCCCCGCCGCGTTGACCAACGTGTCGAGACCTCCCAGCGCTGCGAGCGCCCGGCCGACACCGTCGCGGACGGACTGCTCGTCTCCGACGTCCAATGTCACCGTGGTGAGTCGGTCCGCATGCGTGTCGGCCTTGGCCACCGTGTCCTTCAACCCGGACTCGCTGATGTCGGCGGCCACAACTCGTCCGCCTTCCTCCAGCACGCGCAGCGCAGTTGCCTGTCCGATGCCTGAGCCACCCCCGCTGATCAAGACGCGGCGATTCGCATATCTCTGAGGACTGTTCACAACGGGGATGGTGCTCCGCGGAAGCGGCAATGTCAGCCGCATGTCCCGGTGGGTGGTCCTCTCCTCGGCGGGAACGGCCCGGTATGGACCCGGCTCGGGTGCCCTCGCGCGGGATCCGCAGCGATGGATAGGCGTCCCGGTAAGCGGGACATCGTGTGGTCCACGTCTCACCCGACTGGGAGGGTTCTGCTCGACGCAGCCCGGACCGATGTGGTGCAAGGCGTGACCCGAGCTGCGATGTCTGCTGTCGACGAGGTGAAGGAGCCACAGCCGGTGATCACGAAGGCGCCCGACCGTTGGTCGCCGGGGCTTTCGTCGTTTGGCGCCAAGCTGGCCGGGCCCATGCAGGCCATCGGGGGGCTGGCCGCGATGGCGGCCGATGCCGCGAAGTTCGCTGTCCGCAGGCCGTTTCAGGGACGAGAGTTCTTGGACCAGTCGTGGTTCGTCGCGCGCGTCTCGCTGATGCCGACGCTGCTGGTAGCCATTCCGTTTACCGTGCTGGTCAGCTTCACGCTCAATATCTTGCTGCGCGAGCTGGGTGCGGCCGACCTTTCGGGGGCGGGTGCGGCCTTCGGGGCGGTCACCCAGGTCGGTCCCCTGGTCACTGTGCTGATAGTGGCCGGCGCCGGCGCCACGGCGATGTGCGCCGATCTGGGCTCGCGCACCATCCGTGAAGAGATCGACGCTTTGGAAGTGTTGGGAATCAATCCCGTTCAGCGCTTGGTGACCCCGCGCATGCTGGCGTCGGGACTGGTGGCACTGCTGCTCAACAGCGTCGTCTGCATCATCGGCATTCTGGGTGGCTACACGTTCTCGGTGTTCGTCCAGGACGTCAACCCGGGTGCATTCGCAGCGGGCATCACGCTGCTGACCGGGGTGCCCGAATTGATCATTTCCTCGGTCAAAGCGCTGCTGTTCGGTCTGATCGCCGGCCTGGTGGCCTGCTACCGCGGGCTGACGATCACCGGTGGCGGCGCCAAAGCTGTGGGCAACGCCGTCAACGAGACGGTGGTATACGCGTTCATGTCGCTGTTTGTCATCAACGTCGTGGTGACGGCTATCGGTATCCAGATGACGGCGAAGTAGGCAGACGGTGACACTGCGAGCGGCATATCCGGGCCTGACCCGAGAAATCAACAGACCGGTCACCGCGCTGGCCGGCATCGGTGACCACGTCGCGTTCTACGGGAAAGCGATCGCCGGGGCACCGTTTGCGGCCACCCGCTATCGGCGAGAAATCATCCGCTTGATCGCCGAAATCAGCATGGGCGCTGGCACCCTGGCGATGATCGGCGGGACAGTGGTCATCGTCGGGTTCCTCACCTTGGCGACGGGTGGGACGCTGGCCATCCAGGGATACAGCTCGCTGGGCAATATTGGCATCGAGGCGTTGACCGGCTTTTTGGCCGCGTTCATCAACGTCCGTATCTCGGCGCCGATTGTCGCCGGCATCGGCTTGGCAGCCACCTTCGGCGCCGGCGTGACCGCCCAACTGGGCGCCATGCGCATCAATGAGGAAATCGATGCGCTCGAAAGTATGGGGATCCGCCCCGTTTCGTACCTAGTGAGCACACGGATCGTCGCCGGGATGCTGGCGATCACGCCGCTGTACTCGATCGCGGTCATCTTGTCGTTTGTGGCCAGCCAATTCACCACCGTGGTCGTGCTGGGGCAATCCGGGGGACTCTATGGTCACTACTTCTCGACGTTTCTGAACCCAACCGACCTCTTGTGGTCATTTCTGCAGGCGATCCTGATGGCCTTGGCCATCCTGTTCACCCACACCTACTACGGCTACTTCGCCAGCGGGGGACCCTCGGGTGTCGGGGTCGCAGTGGGCACTGCGGTGCGCACTTCCCTGATCATCATCGTGTCGGTCACCCTGCTGGTTTCGCTGGCCATTTACGGCGCCAACGGCAATTTCAACTTGTCGGGCTAGGGGAAGAAAGCTGATGTGGAACAACGCTGTTCGCCCCTTGCTGGGGCTGGCCACCGTCGGTGTGATCGGCGCGATCGTCGCGGCCACCATCGTGTTGTTCGAAGGCGGTGCCATCGAGTCGGTGCCGGTCACGGTGCTGTCGCCCCGGGCGGGACTGGTGATGAACCCCGACGCCAAGGTGAAGCTGCATGGTGCACAAGTGGGCAAGGTCTCCTCGATCGACAACCTGCCCGACGGCCGGGCCGCGATTCACCTGGCGATCAACCCATCCTGGCTGCATCTGATTCCCGCCAATACCGGCGTCGACATCGAATCCACGACCGTCTTCGGGTCGAAATTCGTGCAACTCATTCCGCCGCCCGATCCCTCCCCCCAGTCGCTGAAGGCGGGCCAAATCCTTGACTCCGAGCATGTCACCGTCGAAATCGACACCGTATTCGAGCAATTGGTGTCGGTGTTGTCGCAGATCGAACCCGAGAAGCTCAATGAGACCCTTGGCGCCCTCGCGCAAGCGTTCAGCGGCCGCGGTGACAAACTCGGACACACCCTGGCCGATCTGGACACCCTGTTGACCAAAATCGACCCGAGCCTGACCTCCCTGAGCCACGAACTCTCGGTGGCCCCACAGGTGCTCAACGCCTACGCCGACGCGGCCCCCGACCTGGTCAAGACAACGCAAAATGCGACCCGGCTGAGCGACACCGTGGTCGACCGGCAGCGTGATCTGGACACCGCGCTCATCAGCGCGATCGCGCTGGCCGACATCGGAAACGACGTCCTGGCCGGCAACGCGCAGGCGTTCACTGCCGTCCTTCACCTGCTGGTCCCCACCACGAACCTGACCAACAAATACAACCAGGCCATCACCTGCGCCCTGGCTGGCCTCAAGCCGCTGGCCACCGGTCCGCCCCTGCCCGTGCCGGGTGTCCTTTTGCTGGATTCATTTCTGCTGGGCACCGAACGCTACCGTTACCCGCAGAACCTCCCCAAGGTCGCGGCGACGGGCAGTCCGCAATGCATGGGACTACCGGACGTGGGCTTCGGGCACCGCCCGCCCTACCTGGTCACCGACATTGATGCCAACCAGGCGCAGTACGGAAATCAGGGAATCCTGTTGAACTCCAATCGCCTTAAGCAATGGCTGTTCGGACCGATCGACGGGCCGCCGCGCAACACCCCACAGATCGGGATGCCGGGATGACGGGCTCGGTTGGGACGACCGTCAAGTTGGGGGTGTTCGCGGTGGTGACCATTGTGCTGACGGCCGCCCTGTTCGCCATCCTCGGGCAGTACCGCACAGGTTCGACATATGGCTATTCCGCGGTGTTCAGCGACGCCTCCAGCCTGAAGACCGGTGATTCGGTGCGTGCCGCCGGGATCCGGGTCGGCACAGTCAACGATGTTGCGCTGCAATCGAATAACGCGGTGCTGGTGAGTTTCGACGCGAACCGCGAGGTCAGGCTCACTACCAGCACGCGGGTCGCCGTGCGTTACCTCAACCTGGTCGGGGATCGCTACCTTGACCTGCTCGACGCGCCCGGTTCCGCCGGGATCCAGCCGCCCGGCTCGCGGATTCCGATAAGCCGCACCGAGCCGGCGCTGGATCTCGATTTGTTGTTGGGTGGGCTCAAACCGGTGATTCAGGGCCTTAACCCTCAATCGGTGAACGCGCTGACCAACTCATTGATCCAGATTCTGCAAGGCAGCAGCGGCGATGTGGAGTCGTTGTTCACCAAGACCGCATCGTTCTCCAACGCCCTGGCCGACAACGGGCAAGTGGTGCAGCGATTGATCGACAATCTTAACGAGGTGGTCGCCACGGTGGCCAAGGACGTCAGCAAATTCTCGGCGACGGTCGAGCGCCTCGAGCGGCTCATCACCGACTTGTCGGCCGACCGCGATCCGATCGGAGACGCCATCACCGCGCTCGACAAGGGAACCGCATCATTAGCCGACCTGCTTACCCAGGCCCGTCCGCCGCTGGCCGGCACCGTCGACCAACTCAATCGGCTCGCTCCGCTGCTCGACAATGACAAGGCGCGGCTGGACCTCGCGCTGCAGAAAGCTCCAGAAAACTACCGCAAGCTCGTGCGGCTGGGCGCCTACGGAAGCTTCATCAACCAGTACCTGTGCGGCATCTCCATTCGCGTCACCGACCTTCAGGGCCGCACGGCCGTCTTCCCGTGGATCACCCAAAACACCGGACGATGCGGGGAACCCTGATGCTGAAATATCGCGGCGCACAACTTATCCGGGCCGGATTCATCGCGTTCGTGCTGGTCACGCTAGTCATCATCATCGGCCTGCACCCCCAACAGCTGTTGTCGATGGCCACCTCCATTCGGTACCAGGCGCTGTTCACCGAGGCCGGAGGCCTAACTGCAGGCAACGACGTCCGAGTGTCGGGCGTGAAAATGGGAACGGTCTCCGACGTCACGCTCAGCCATGGCAAAGCATTGGTGACGTTTAGCCTCGACGCCAAGGTGCACCTGGGATCGAGCACGACGGCCCACATCAGGACGGGTACCCTGCTGGGTGCGCGGATGCTGGCCTTGGAGCCCGCAGGCACCGGCCGCATGCACGCCTCCGATGTCATCCCGGTACATCGGACGTCCTCCCCATACTCCCTGACCGACGCCGTCAGCGACTTCACCGCCAACACCGCCGCGACCGACACCGGCGCGCTCAACGCATCCCTGGACACCTTGGCCGAGACGATCGAGCGGATCACACCACGACTGGGGCCCACGTTCGACGGCCTGAGCAGACTGTCGCAATCGTTGAACAGCAGGAATGAATCGCTGGCCCATCTGCTCAAAAGCGCCGCCGACGTCACCGGCATCCTGTCGGAACGCAGCCAGCAGGTCAACACCATGTTGCTCAATGCCAACGACCTGCTCGGAGTTCTGAACCAGCGTCGCTACGCGATCGTCAACCTGCTGGCCAACACCTCGGCGCTGGCCCAGCAACTCTCGGGCATGGTGGCAGACAACGAGAAAGAACTGGCGCCCACGCTGACCAAACTCAACTCGGTCACCGCGATGCTGGAGAAAAACCGCGACAACATCGCCAAGGCGATCGTCGGACTCGCCAAATACCAAGTAACCCAAGGTGAATCGGTCAACAACGGCTTCTATTACAACGCATTCGTCGGCAATCTGATCCCGGCGCAGGCCCTGCAACCGTTCCTGGACTACGCGTTCGGATTCCGGCGAGGCGTCAATGCGGGTCAACCACCCGACAATGCCGGCCCGCGCGCGGAATTCCCCTGGCCGCACAACGGCATTCCCGGAGGACGATGATGGCGACCGGGGCGAACAAGGCGTGGTACACCAAGGCGCTACTGGTGACATTGGTGGGACTTGTCGCTGCGGGAACGGCCTTCGTGGTACATGCCGAGGTCTTCGGGCCCAAGATGATTACCGCATACTTCAGCTCCGCGACCGCCATCTACCCCGGCGACGAGGTACGCGTGGTGGGGGTCAAGGTGGGCACCATCAAGTCCATCGAACCCCAAGGGACCCAGGCCAAGATGACACTGGCCGTCGACCGTGATGTGCCGATCCCGGCCGACGCCAAGGCCGTAATAGTGGCACAGAACCTGGTGGCGGCACGGTATGTGCAGCTGACCCCCGCGTACGAAGCCGCGGGAACCGGCGGTCCGACGATGGCCGATGGGGCGGTGATCGGCGTGGAGCGAACCGCGGTGCCCGTCGAGTGGGATCAGGTCAAAACGCAACTGATGCGGCTGGCCACCGAATTAGGTCCCGCAAGCGGCCTTTCCACCAGCTCGCTCGGGCACTTTATCGACAGCGCAGCCAATGCCATGGCCGGCAACGGCGACAAGCTCAGGCGGACGATCACCGAGCTGTCTCAAGTTGGGCGCATCCTCGCCGGCGGTAGCGGCAACATCGTCGATATCATCAAAAATCTCCAGATCTTCGTTACCGCGCTGCGCGACAGCAACGTCCAGATCGTCGAATTCCAAGACCGCCTCGCCACGGTGAGCAGCGTCGTGGACGGCAACCGGTCAGACCTGGACGCCGCGCTTACCAACCTGTCCTCGGCGGTCGGCGAGGTGCGCCGATTCATCGCCGGAAGCAGAGACCAGACCGCAGAGCAGATTCAACGACTGGCCAACGTGACGAAAAACCTCGCCGACAACCGCATGGCGGTGGAAAACCTCCTGCACGTGGCGCCCAACGCAATCGCCAACGGGTACAACATCTACAGCCCGGACTCCGGAACGGCACGAGGAGCCTTCGCCATGTCGAACTTCGCCAATCCGGTGGCACTGGTGTGCTCGGCGATCGGCGCGGTCAAGAATGCCACCGCGTCCGAGACGGCGAAGCTGTGCGCCCAATACCTCGGCCCCGCACTGCGTTTGATCAACTTCAACTACCTGCCGATCCCGTTCAATGCCTATCTGGCCAAATCGCCGAGCCCGGACAACCTCGTCTACTCGGATCCGAACCTGATGCCCGGCGGGCCGGGCGGAGTCCCCCCCATCCCGACCGATCCACCCGCGGTGTCGGCGTACACCGGCGCGGGCGACATACCACCCCCTCCGGGATGGGAATTGCCGCCGGGTCCCCCGGGAATCTACGCCCCCAACGGATTACCCGCGGACCCTTCGCCAGCGCTGTTCCCCCGCGCGCCAATCCCACCGGGAGTGCCCCGGCCAGCCCCAGCGGCCCCCGGCCCGGCCAACCTGCAGGACATGCTGCTGCCGGCTGGTCCGCAGCCACCGCTGCCGGCCGCACCGCAGCCCGCCGGAGGCACACCATGACCGGATCGCGATCAACGCGTCGTCTCGCAGCGATCGCGTCATGGGTGGCGTTGACGGCAACCGGATGCGCCTTCGATGGTCTCAATTCACTGCCTCTGCCCGGCACTGTCGGACACGGCCAGGATGCGGTGACCTACCACGTTCAAATCGCTAACGTCGGTACGCTGGAATCTAATTCGCCGGTCATGATCAACGACGTCGTCGTTGGCAGCGTGGGCAAGATGACGCTGCGCGACTGGCACGCCGACGTGGATATCTCGGTGCGTCCCGACGCCGTGGTGCCGGCCAACGCTATCGCCAGGATCGGCCAGACAAGTCTGTTGGGCTCGATGCACCTGGAACTGAACCCCCCACCGGGCGTGCCCGCGGCCGGCAGGCTCGCACCCGGGGCGACCATCGGTCTGCAACGCTCCTCGACCTATCCGTCCACCGAGCAGACCCTGTCCTCGCTGTCAGTTGTCGTCAACGGTGGGGGACTGGGCAAGGTCGGAGGCCTCATCAACGAGTTCAACGCGGCACTGGGCGGGCGCGAGGACAAGATCCGCGATCTGCTGACGCATTTGAACGACTTCGTCGGTGTTTTGGATTCCCAGCGTGATGACATCAACGCATCCATCGCGGCGTTGAACACCCTGGCCGGCACCCTGGCCGGACAGAGCGGCGTCATAACCCAAGCACTGCAACGGATTCCGCCCGCACTGGACGTTCTGATCAAAGAGCGGCCCAGGATCACGACCGCGCTGGAGAAATTCCGGGTGTTCAGCAACACCGCCACAGGTTTGATCAATGCCACGCACGCCGATCTGGTCGCCAACCTGAAAAACCTGGAGCCGACGGTGCGCGCACTCGCCGACGTCGGCCCCAGCCTGGACACCGTCTTGGCCTTCGTGCCGGCCTACCCCTACCCGCAGAACTTTATTGACCGCGCGATCCGGGGCGACTATTTGAACGAGTTCATCACCTTCGACTTCACCATCCCGCGGCTGAAGAGGGGACTGCTGCTGGGCACACGATGGGGGCAGGAAGGAGCCACGCTGGTGCCCGCTCCGGGAGACCCCTGGTATGCCACGTTCACCAAGGATCCGCTCAACGCCCCCCTCACGGCCCCGCCCAACGCGGTGGCCACGCCGCCCATGGCCGGTCCGCCAACGCCAGCCGGCGCCCCGGTGACCACCCAACAGCTCAGCCAGCCACCGATCCCGGCGCCGACCGACTTCGTGCCACAGGATGTGGGGGACCGCTGATGTTGACGCGCTTCGTCCGAATTCAGCTGACCATCTTCACCATCGCGTCGGTCATCGGGATGACCGTGATGATCGTCGAATACCTGCAAGTGCCCACCCTGCTGGGCGTCGGCCGCATGCGCGTCACGCTGGAATTGCCGGGCACCGGCGGACTCTACCCGTTTTCCAACGTGACCTATCGAGGAGTGGAGGTCGGAAAAGTCACCGACGTGCGGCCCACCCGCGCTGGCGCCGTGGCCACACTGTCGCTGAACACCAACCCGAAAATCCCGGCGGATCTGCGCGCAGAGGTGCTCAGCGTGTCGGCGGTCGGAGAGCAATATGTGGACCTGCAGCCAGCGACGGCGGCCGGACCTTACCTACACGACGGCTCCGTCATTCCCGCAGCACGTACCTCGATCCCACAGGCCGTCGGACCGATGCTGGATCAGGTCAGCGCACTGATCAACAGCGTCCCCAAGACCAAGATCAGCGGCCTGCTCGACGAAACGTTCAAGGCCTTCAACGGATCCGGGTACGACGTCGGGTCGCTGCTGGACTCCTCGTCACAACTCATCGGCGACGCCAACGCCAACGCCGAGCGGTCACGCACCCTCATCGACGACAGCCGGCCCCTGCTCGACGGCCAGGCGCAATCTGGCGACGCCATCCGCACGTGGGCACGCAGCCTCGCCGGCATCAGCCAACAACTGGTCAGCGACGACGCCCACACCCGGACTCTGCTGCGGGCGGCACCAAGCGCCGCCGATGAGGCGTCACGCCTGTTCAACCAGGTCAAGCCGACGCTGCCGATGCTCCTGGCGAACCTCACCACGCTGGGCCAGGTCGGTGTCACGTATCACCCCTCCCTCGAGCAGCTGCTGGTGTTGCTGCCGCCCACCATCGCCTCCACTCAGTCCTACGGCGCACCCAAGAACAATCCCACCGGATACTCCCTGGGCGACTTCACCCTCACCATCGGTGACCCGCCCGCCTGCACGGTCGGGTTCTTGCCGCCGTCGTCGTGGCGGTCACCAGAGGACACCACGGTGATCGACACTCCCGACGGCCTGTACTGCAAACTGCCGCAGGATTCACCCATTGGGGTGCGCGGCGCCCGGAACTACCCGTGCATGGGCCATCCCGGCAAGCGCGCGCCCACGGTCGAAATCTGCAACAGCGACAAACCTTTCGAGCCGTTGGCGATCCGCCAACACGTCCTGGGTCCCTACCCCCTCGATCCCAACCTCGTCGCGCAGGGCGTCCCACCCGATGACCGCGTCACCTTCGGAGACCAAATCTTCGGACCACTCGAGGGCACCCCGCCGCCGCCAGCGGCCGGCCCCGCGCCCGCGCCCCCGCCGGATTCGCCGCTGCCCGCCCCGGCCTCAGCTCCGCCACCTGACGGTTCCGCGGGGCCAGCCCCGGCTGCCGCGCCGAGTGCCTACACACCCCAGCGGGCCGGCCCATCGGTTGCCGTCGCAACCTATGACCCGCGAACCGGCCGGTACGCCACCCCCGACGGCACCGTATATCGCCAATCGGATCTGGTCTCTCACGCCGGCACGCGGTCCTGGAAAGACCTCTTCCCCACATGAGCAGGCGCACACACCCAGGTCTCCAGACCGCAGCCCTCATCGGCGCCGTCGTGATCGCGTCGCTAAGCACTGCGCCCCCGGGCAGCGCGGCCGGCGACTGGGGCCTGAACGGCACCTACACCGCAACATCAAACGGGGAGTGGGCCAAGACCAACGAAATCTTTCACAATGAGGCCAGCATCCGAAGCATCTGGACGATCAATACGACGTGCAGCTATCCCACCGAATGCACCGGCACGGTAGTCAGTGACTGGGGCTGGCGGGCACCGATCTATCAAACCGGCGGTGTCTGGTTCGTCAAGCACATCGTCGACAACTGGCAGCCCTGCCCGGACGGAACCGCGGCTCAGGGATTCCAGGTCTTCAGGTTCGCTCCCACCAACCCCGACGGAGATGCCGTCGATCCAACCTCGCCCGTTCTCACCGGCGCCGACGAGACGACCGGCGTCAGCGGCGCCTGCGGACGAAGTAAGACGTGGTTCATCAGCATGCCGTTCAAGCTCGTCAAGGCGGGGTGAGGGGTCGAGAATGAAACTGTCCATACCCCGGCAACACGCGGGTCTTGTCGCATCCCCACGTTTCAAAACTCTTGCGGTGCGAGCGATCCTGCCCGCAGCCATGGCGGTGACGGCCCTTGTGGCTTGCACACCCCATGTGTGGGCCGCACCGTCCGCATGTGACAACCCATCCTGCGTCCCGGGTATCACCGGAGGTGTCGTGCTGGGCGCGCCGTGCCCGGATACCACCCACTTCGTGTTCGGCACCACCTCGTGGGGCCGGTTGGTCTTCTGCGGATCTCCGCGGCGCTATGAACCGCGGTACTTCCGTTCGCCCTCGATGTGGGGAATCAAAGACGAGAACTCCAACTGCGAGGGCTTCGAAAACTCGGTCGCACAAGCCCCCGATGGCCTGTTCCTCACATGCCTGTCTGTCGACGGTGCACCCCGCTGGGTTCGTGGCGACACCTAAATCACCCCACGTGACGGTGGCGAACAAGATGCTCAGGCGTCCCGCGCAGTCCCTAGCCGGGCTGGCGGCGACAATCGTCGTCGCGACCGTCGCAGCCGCGACGCCGGTTACCCGCGCTGACGAGCCGGTGCTGCACCACGTCACCTACACCGTTACCGCGCAGCGCCGCGTCACCGCAGACATCTACTTCCGCGACGCCGATCCACCCGACTGGGCCGAATACAGCCACGACCCCTACCGCTTCAGCCCAAAGGTTGAGGCCGACGTGGGTCCAGATACGCGGTGGACCCGGGACGTCTGGTTGGCAGCTCCCGATCAATGGGCGATGGTCGTGGCCACCAGCGGATCGTCGCTGGCCACGGCGGACTTTCACTGCGCACTCGCCGTGGACGGGACAGTCGTGGCCACCAACAACGGCGCCAAAGGCGCATTGTGTTCGGTGCGTCACTGGTAACTCGGCGCTCGGAAGGCGCCGAGGTGAATGCTCACTCAGCGGGAACTGCGGTCCAAGACCGCGCCGCACGACGCTACCTTGTGCGCTACTAGCCGCTTGTATCAACCAATCGCCCGGCCAGCTTCGCTCGCACACGGCGGAAACGGAGAGAGCACGGCAATGCCCGCCGCTAATTCGCCCCTGAAACGGGACGCGAGTCCTCTCGATGTCACCTCAGAGCGGCCCGTCGATGCTCAGCTCATCGAGGCAGCGGAGGCAGATGCTGCCGAAGCCGAAGCGCTCGCCGCCGCTGCCCGGGCCCGCGTCCAGTCCATGCGGCAACGCCAACAGACAGAAGCAACCGACACGGCATCGGCAGAAATCGCTGAGACCCCCGCCGACGATACGTCGGCAACTCCCGCGGATGACGTCGCCGATCCGGACATCACCGATGCCACTGAACTGCCCAATCGAAGTAGCAAAACCCGACGGGAGAGGAAGACACACTTCCACCGCCCGAAACGGACCACAATGGTGGCTGCCGTCGGGATGCTCTGCACCGCAGCGCTTCTCGCCGCAAGCGCTGTCATGGTCCGACACCACGATCAGCTGTTAGGCGAACAACAGCGCGCGGCGGAATTCACGGCCGCCGCACGACAAGTCGTCGTCACCCTGATGTCGATTAGCGCCGACAGCGCCAAAGACGACGTACAGCGCATCATCGACAGCTCGACCGGCCAGTTCAGAGACGACTTCCGCGGCGCAGCCGCGGAGTTCGTCAAAGCCGCTCAGACTGCGAAGGTCTCGACCAAGACGACCGTGCAAGCCGCGTGCCTGGAATCCATGACCGAGGACACCGCAGTCGTGGCCGTTGCCGCCAGCTCCACGCTCTCCAATACCGCCGGCGCCCCCGAGCAGCCGCGTTCCTGGCGGCTCAGCGTCAAACTGGCCCGAGACGGCGGGAAAATCAAGATGTCAAGCATGGAGTTCATCCCATGACCATCGGGCAGCTCGAAAACCACGACCTCAACGTGGAATTAACCGCCGCAGCGGTCGGCGAGGACCAACGCAAGGACATTTGCGGTCACGATCAAATGCCGCCTGCAGACCAGAACGCCAAGACGTTCCGCACCCGGATACGGTGCGCACTATCGCATTGGCCGCTACTCATCATCGGTCTGCTAGTGGTGGCGGCCGCCGGCGGAACCGCCACACTGTACTTCGGCCAATATCGACACGACCAGCAGACCAACGACGCTGCGGCAAAGGCGGTGATCAGTGCCGCAACCGAGGGAACCGTCGCGCTGCTGTCCTACACACCCGACAAACTGGAAAGCGACCTGGCTGGTGCAAAGTCACACCTGACCGGTGACTTCTTGACCTACTACGGAAAATTCGCCGATCAGATCGTGGCACCAGCAGCCAAGCAGAAAGCCGTCAATACCCAAGCAGCGGTCAAGCGCGCGGTCATCAGCGAACTGCGCCCAGAAACGGCCAGGGTGCTGGTCTTCCTCGATCAGACCACAACGAGCAAGGATCAACCTGAGCCGGTTCAGACCGCCAGCAGCGTCATGGTCAGTATGACCAAAAGCCATGGAAACTGGCTTATCTCGGCATTCGATCCCATCTAGAACTACCCTCGCTCCCCGGACAGGGTTGATTCCGCTGAACGAAACATTCATCATGCATAAGTTATCGGCCACGAGACAATGACCGGTGTCGCATTCTCATTGAGGAGATGATTGATGGCCACCCTTGAGACCCCGTCCCGCTACACCGTGATTTCTGCCGATACCCACGCCGGCGCCGACCTCCTCGAGTACAAGCCGTATCTCCCGAAGGCTTTCCACGACGACTTCGACGCGTGGGCCAAGACGTATGCCAGTCCTTTCGATGACTTGATCATCGCCACCGCAAAGCGGAACTGGGACCACGAGTTGCGTATTTCCGAGATGGACGCTGACGGGGTTGCAGCGGAGCTGTTGCTGCCCAACACCGTTCCGCCCTTCTTCCCGACGTCGCCCAACATCACCATCTCGTTGCCCCAGAACCGAGCAGAGTTCGAACACCGCTGGGCAGGCGTGCAGGCGCACAACCGATGGCAGGTCGATTTTTGTTCGCTGGCGCCCGCACGCCGGCGTGGACTGATCCAGGTATTCCCCAACGACGTCGATGCCGCGCTGGACGAAATCCGTTGGGGCAACGAGCAAGGCTGCTTCGGTGGAGTGCTGCTGCCCCCGGTGTCGCCGGGCGACCCCAATGTCGCCCCGCTGTTCCACACTCGATATGAGCCGATTTGGCAGCTGTGCAGCGAACTGGATCTGACGATCGTGCAGCATGGCGGCCCGGGAAGTCCGGCAATGCCCATGGATCAGCCGGCATCCAACGCCGTGCTCATCACGGAAATGGCGCTGTGGGCCCAGCGCAGCCTGGGACATCTCATCCTGGCCGGGGTTTTCGAGCGTCACCCCACGCTAAGGTTCGCGCCTACCGAGCAGGGCACACTGTGGGTGCAGCAGCAACTGATGACGCTCGATGCGATGGTGCCGACGATGAAATCCGAAGCCGGCAACCGCACGTACGGCATGTTCGGTGGCTCCTCGGTCGACGGGCTTACCCTCACGCCGAGTCAGTACGCTCAGCGGAACTGCTACCTGGCCAGCGAATTGGCGCCCTTCGAATCAGTGATGATCGATTTCATGGGTGCGGACCACATCCTCTGGGGAAGCGACTACCCGCACGAGGAAGGCTTCGCTCCTCAATCCAGGCTGGCCATCCGGTGGGCGCTACACAACAGATCAGAAAGCGAGTGCCGAAAAATCCTCGCCGACAACGCGGCTCGGCTTTACCGATTCGACCTCGTTGCTCTGGCGCCGATCGCAGCTGAGATCGGGCCGACCGTGGCCGAAGTGCATACGCCCCTTGACGACACCGGCTACCGTGCCCCGGCCGCGTTCGGCTACCGCCCATTCGAGGGCGGACTCGCGTTGAAGCGCCTCGCTCCCCAACGCCAGTAAACGCACTCTCATCCGAGAGTCTCGGATCCGAGTGCACAAAACTTGCCTGGGGCTAGACCCGCTCCACCGGAGCAAGCGGGCTTCTAAAGCGCGCTGTTCAGATGGCACTCTAAGATTTGACTCAAGCGCAACTTCCCAGACCTTATGCGGCAGTTGTTTCGCCTTAGACCCATGGATCAGAGGTGGTGATGGGGGCAGCCCGGCGCAACCGTACGGTTCTAGGATCCGCCATCAAGATGAGGAAATCCGGTCCGCCATTTTGCTGAGAATTCTGCAAACCCGAAGGTAGAACGCTCGCAATCCGCCGGTCAGTCCGGGAAGCTACAAGTGCTCGCGTCGTTGTAGGTTCCCATTCCCGATGACGATGTCTCCGACGAGCGCAGTCCGGCTCCGCCGCCGGCGGCTACGCAGTCGTAAGCACTTCGGCGGCTTCATGGATCGATCCGGCAACGTAGTCGAGCTCGGCGGCCAAGTTCGCCACGTTAGCGAAGTGAACGAGGTCGCCGCCGGCGAAGAACCCGAACCCCTCGTTGCGGAGAACTGGCACTCGGTGGGTAGCGCCCATCACCATGCCGCGTCGAGGAGGGCGAGGACGTCTTCCTTGCTGACAGGTCGTCGGCTTGCTGCGACGGCGGCATCTCCCATGATGTGCTCGGCCAAAGCGGGCAGGGCGTCGCGGCTGCCTCCTGCTGCCGAGATGGTGTTGGTGACGTCGAGGCGGGTAACGAGGTCTCGAACGGCCGCGATGGCTTGCTGGGCAGCAGAAGCTTCGTCTAAGTCGTGTGTGTCGCGCCCCAGCGCTTCGGCGATGCGGCGCAGTTGGGGCGCGGTGAGCGCGGCGTTGAACTCCATGACGTGCGGCAACATGATGGCCGACGTTATGCCGTGGGTGATGTCGAATTGCGCGGCGAGTTGGTGTCCAATCCCGTGGGACAGACCCATGCCGACGTTGGTGGCGCCGAATATCGATAGCCAGCTGGCGAGTAGACAGTTGGTTCGCGACTGCGTGTCAGAGGGGTTGTTGGTGCTGCGCTCGAGGTTGGCGGCCAATAGGCGCAGTGCCTCGAGGCCGAGAGCATCTGCCATAGGCATGCTCTTCGCTGAAAGGATTCCTTCGACCGCATGGTCGACGGCACGAATTCCGGAGGCCGCCCACAACCAGGCGGGAGTGCGCCCCGCCACGTCGGGATCCAGGATGACCGCTTTCGGCGTGAGGCTTAGCCCGCTGTAGGCACATTTGGTGCGGGTGACCTCGTCGGTGACCCCCGCCAGCCCTGTGTGTTCCCCGCCGGACAGCGTGGTCGGAACCGCGATATGCGGGATGGTGCGTCCGGGGATGTCAGGGACGTCGTAAACATCGGGATAGGTGAAACGAACCCGGTATTTGTCGAAGTCCTCGGGTTTCGTGATGCCGGTTGCCAGGCACATCGCTACGGCTTTGGCGCAATCGATGGGGGTCCCGCCGCCGATACTGATCACGCTGTCAGCGCCACCGTCGCGTGCCATCGCGGCCGCCTCGAGAACGGCTGCCCTGGGCACGTGCTGCGGGACGCTGGCGTAGACGCCGACGAGGTTGGCGCCGAATTGGTCCCAAAGCGCTTGTCCGAGCTCTGTCGCGGCCAACGATCCCGACATGATGGCGACGGGCCGGCGCCCCCCGTGCGCGCCGACGATGTCGCTCAGCGTGTCGAATGACCCAGGGCCGTAGGTGATTTCCTCGACTCTGGGAACGGTAAATGTGCGTGCCATGGTGTACTCCTGGGCCGCCCATTTGCGGCGGCGATGGTATGGACTGGCTATGCCGGTGCCGCGGATAGAGACTGTCTGATTTGTGCGTTCAGGGGTAGCGGGGGCACCACGTCGATGACCACGTTTCCCCGCCTATCCCGGCCTCGACGACTTCGTGGGCTTGCGCGGTGCTCGCCGGCAGCGGCTCGACCTTGATATGTGGAACCAGACGGAAGCATGAATGCGGACACGGACTTCTCCGACACCCGGCTCCGGAACGGGCAGATCTACCAGTCCGAGCACCGCCCTAGCCGGACCGGTCCTCGTGTACGACACCGCGTGCATGTCTTGTCTCCATCGTCACCGTTCGCTACGCCTATCTTTACTAATTAGTAAGTATTAATCAAGCTCGGCTTGGCTCTGATCGGTGTGCGCGCATGTCAGACGGGTTGTCGTGAGGGCCGTCGGTGTCGGGTCGGCGGTGGTGGGAGCGTGGTTGTCGGCGTTGATCCTCAACGATCCCCTATTGGCAGGAGGCGTTTGAAAGTATCGCCTTTCAGGCGATTTCAGCTTCGATGCGCCGGCCGGTTTAGTTGGGTGGTGGTGGTTGGGGTTGGTAGGGGTCGTACCACCACCATTGGGCGCGTTCGCCGGTGGGTCCGGGGTACGGGGGGACGGCGGGCGGGGGACGCGTGGGTGTCCGCGCCAGTGATCCGGCGCTGAGTTCTCGCCCGTCGCTCTCGCTGACTGTGAGTTGGTCGGCGGGTCCGGCGATGATGATGTGGCCTTGGTGGTGCAGCCGATGGTGGTACGGGCAGACCAGCACCAGGTTGGCCAACTCAGTTGGCCCGCCGTCTTCCCAGTGCCGGATATGGTGGGCGTGCAGGCCACGGGTGGCCCCGCAGCCCGGGACCGCGCACGTGCGGTGGCGGTGTTCGAGGGCGCGGCGCAGCCGCCGGCTGATCATGCGGGTGGTGCGCCCCGCGCCGATCGGTTGGCCGTCGCGTTCGAACCACACCTCGCAGGTGGCATCACAGCTCAGGTAGAGACGTTCGGCCTCGGTCAGCGCCGGACCCAGGTGCAGCGCGGCCGCGCGGTTTTCAACGTCGAGGTGCATCACCACCGTGGTGTGCTGCCCGTGGGGCCGGCGGGCGGTTTCGGCGTCCCAGCCGGCCTCGACCAGGCGCATAAACGCCTCCAGGGTGCCCGGCATCGGCGGCGCGGTCTCGGATGTATTCTCGCCGTCGCTATTGCCGCGGTCGTGTTTCCACTGCGCGATCAGCGCGTCGCGATGGGCGGCCAGCGCGGCGTCGAACTTCGCCGCCTCCACAGCCCCCAGCCGGATCCGCCAACAGCTGCCCTCCTCGCCTGTGGTTTTGGTGATAGAGGGCTGCGGACGCGGGTTCGGGTCGGGTTCGGGACGCGGTTCGAGCCGCACCGCGGTACGCAACTCGCTGACCGAGGCCGAGCGCGCCAACTGCTCGTAGTGCGCATCGGAGCCGTCGCTCGCGCGCGCGGCGATCACCCCGACCTGATCCAACGACAGCCGGCCCTCCCGCAGACCCTGGGCGCAGCGCGGAAACTCCTGGACCCGCCGCGCCACCGTGGTGAAGGTGTGAGCATTGGTCGAGGAGGTGCCCAGCTTCCAGGCCACCAACTGCGCCACCGAGCGCGCGCCGGTGATCCCGCACAATTCGTCACGCTCCATCTCGGCGACGATGTCCACGATGCGCCCATCGATGGCGTTGCGCTGACCGGCCAACTCCGACAACTCGGCGAACAACACCGCCAAGCGCTCCTTGGGGAGCATTGGCGCAGAATCCACCGAGGCCGCCGAAGTCATACCTGCATCATCGCAGCCCGGTACGACAACTTTCGGCCGCCGATCGCCCCGAGGCGCAGCGGTTATTCGAAGACGCTCCCGAACAGTAACCAGATCTGGTCTGCCAGGTGTTCGGGCGAGGTGCTGCCCTCCGGGTCATACCACCGGTACAGCGTCGCCAGCATCGATTCGAGCAGGTTGGCCGCGATCCGGGTGTCGACGTCCTGGCGCTTCCGTCGGGAACCGGCGCGCGCGGCAAGGCATTCGTCGAGCAGCGAGGCGAATTCCTTCGTTTGCTGATGGGCCCAGCTGCGGAACGTCTTTCGTGCCGCGTCGGAAAGTTCGGCCTCCTCGCTGAACACGATCGCGTAGAAAGTCCTGTTCGCCGACGACGCCTGAATGTGCGCCATGATCGTCTTCTGGAGGCGTTCCACAGGATCGTCGGCGGAGGACTGGACGCTGCGCAGCTCCTCTTCCAGCTTCCTGGTCATCTCGTCGACCATGAGATCGAGAAGCTGCTGCTTGGTGCGGGTGTACTTGTAGACCGTCGGCCGGGATATGCCCGCGGCCAGGGCGATGTCGTCGATGGTGGAGTTGCGATAGCCCTTTTCCCGGAATGTCTTCGCAGCGGCTGACACCAGCGCTTGCGTATCGGTTGCGCGTTCCCTGGCCATCGGACCTCCGATGCATCGGACCGGTAATATTACTCAGTCAATATAGAGCTTGGATCGGTCTTTAGGGTGTCGCGGCGAGTCGCTCGATCACTTCCGGTGGCACACCGGCCTCCCGGAGAACCTCGGCGGTGTGCTCCCCGAGGCGGGGGGTCCCTCGTCTGGGGCCATGGGGCACACCGTCGACCATCAAGGGTTGTCGGACGAAAGACTTCTCACCGTCCGGGGTCGCAATGGACTGAATCATGTTCCGGGCCAGGGTATTCGGGTCGCCGAGCACATCGGCTAGCGTGCTCACCCGGCCGTAGGGCACGCCGGCTCCGATCAGAACCTTGTCCCAGTGCCCGGCCGGTGACGTGACGATCCGTGCGGCGATCCGGCCGCGCAGGCGCTCGCGTTCCTCGATGCGCTCCGCGGCTGAAATGCCACCGATCTCAGGCAGGTCCAGCGTCACACAGAGGGCTTTCCAGAAGTGGTCCTCGAAGGCGATGCTCAACGAGATCCATTCGCCGTCGGCCGTGGCGAACAGGCCGTAACCCGGGTCCAGGCCCAACGTGTCGGGGGGATGGCCGTTGGCCGCCGGAACCAACCGTGTCGCCGCCAACGTCAACAGCGTGTCCAACATCGCGACGTCGTAGTGGCCGCCACGACCGGTGTTCATGGCCGCGACCACACCGGTGAGCGCAGCGAATGCGGCGAACATTCCAGCGCTCAGGTCCGCCAGTGCCAACGCCGGCGGATGCGGTTGGGCCTCAACGGAATCGAGCAATCCGGCCATCGCCTGGAAAGTCAGGTCGTGGGCGGGATGGTTCCGCAACGGGCTGTGCTGGCCGAAACCGGAGACCGAGACGTAGACCAGGCGGGGATGCCGGGTCAGGAGTTCGTCGGGTCCGAAGCCGAGCCGGGAGAGCACACCCGGCCGGAAGCCCTCGAGTAATACGTCAGCATCACTGATGAGCCTGCGGAATGCGTCCGCGCCGTCGGCGTCCTTGAGATCCAAGGCTACCGAGCGCTTGCCGCGGTTGAGTGCTTCGTAGTGCCCGGGGAACGCGCGCGAGGGGTCACCCCCGTTCGGGCGTTCGACCTGGATGACGTCAGCGCCGAGGTCGCTCAGCAGCAGCGTGGCGAACGGGCCGGGAAACTGCTCGGCGAGGCTGACGACGCGGATGCCCGCCAGGGGCGTGTCGGGGGTGGTCATGCCGAGACGGCGTAGCCGCCGTTGACGGGGTAGGTCTGTCCGGTGATCCATTCGCCGGCGGACGAAGCGAGGAACACCACCAGGCGCGCGGGATCGTCGGGCTCGCCGAAGCGCCTGATCACGTAGGAACGCAATGCCTTGTTGGTTACGTCGGGATTCTCGAGGGCGGTCGCCACACCGGGGGTATTGATTCCAGACAGGGCAACGCAATTCACCGTGATGCCGTAGCGGCCCACGGCCTTGGCGAGGCCGCGGGAGAAGCCCGCGGCGCCGGCCTTGGCGCCGCCGTACACCACGAGGTTGGGTTCACCGATGCGGCCCGCGTCGGAGATGACGTTGACGATGCGCCCGTACTCCCTGTCGACCATGCCGGGCAGGACCGCGCGGGACGCGTTGAGCACGCCGAAGAAGTTCGTCCCGATCCACGGCCCCCAGTCCTCGGGGCCGGTTTCCCAGAAGGGGGGCGCGGGTGCCATCGGGTCTTCGGCCGGCCCCGCGTTTCCCGCGTTGTTGACCAGGACATCGATGGCCCCCAACTCGTCGGAGGCCCTGCGCGTCATTGCCATCACCGCGTCGAATCGGGTCACGTCGCACTGGATCGGCAGTGCGGTGCCGCCACCGAACTCGATCTCCGCGGCGACCGACTTCGCGCGTTCCTCGTGGAAGTCGTTGACCACCACCGCCGCGCCCTGTTTGGCGCAGTGCAGCGCGACCGCACGCCCGACGCCCTGTCCGGCCCCGGTGACGAGCACGACGCGCCCCGACAAGCTCAGGAAGTTTTCGTCCGTCATGATGTGGCTCTCTTTCCGTTATCGTCCAACGTATTTCGGTGCGCGCTTCTCGTTGAATGCCGCAAGGCCTTCGCGCCAGTCGGCGGAGGTCTCGTGCAAGGCGGACTGTTCGAGCTCGAAGGTCAGGCCGACGTCCGGTGGCACCTGCAGGGCGGCATTGGCGAGCATCTTCATCCGGGCCAGGCCCGCGGGGCTCTTTGTCGCGATCTGCGCGGCGATCGCGTCGATCTCGTGTTCGAGCCGGTCGTCGTCGACGACAGCGACCAACAGATCGGTGCCCTCAAACCTTTCCGCGGGATGGAGCTGCCCGGTGAACATGAGATGTTTGGTCCGCGACAGCCCGAGTCGACGTGTCAGGCGAACCGAGGCGCCGCCGCCGGGAATCTGGCCGTAGGTGGCATGGCCGTCGCCAATGCGTGCGGAGCGGGAGGCGAGCGCCATGTCGCAGCACAGGACCAGTTCCAGGCCACCTCCGACGGTAATCCCCTGGATGGCCGCGATGGTCGGCATGTCGACGGACTCGAGCCGGTCGAACAGCTCACGGACGCGGCGCAGAAAGAGTTGACCGGGGCTGTAACGACCGGGCGGCCGCTCTTGGGCCGCCAGGGACTGCGCGTACGCCAGGTCGGCACCCGCGCAGAACGCGCGTCCCGTTGCCGCGATGACGATGCAGCGCGTTTCGGGGTCGCCGGCGGCGTGATCAAGGCCGCGGTGCAGCCCGTCGAGAATTTCCTGATTCAGCCCGTTCATCGCGGCGGGCCGATTCAACCGCAGCCATAGCGCGCTGTCGCGCCGTTCGACCAGAACCGCAGCACTGCCAGTAGCCATGTCAGTCCCTGCTCAAGATGGTGACCGCGCAGGCGGCGGCTTCGGGATGGCTGTAGCCGCCGGCGTTTTCGGCGAGGGCCCGGCGTGCGCCGCTGACCTGGCGGTCGCCGGCACGCCCGCGCAGCTGGGTCACGAGCTCGACGATTTGAGCCGCGCCGGTGGCGCCGACCGGATGTCCCTTGGACACCAGCCCGCCGCTGGTGTTGACCGGCAGGTCCCCGCCGAGGGCCGTCGCGCCACTGCGGGCGAGTTTCGGGCCTTCTCCGGGGGCGCACAGACCCAGCTCCTCGTAGAGGATCAATTCGTTCGGTGAGGCGGCGTCGTGCAGCTCGACGACGTCGAGCTCGTCGGGACCGAAGCCGGCCTGCTCGTAGGCGGCCTCGGCGGTCCGGCGCTCCAGTGTCTGGCCGCCGCCACCGGGTATTCCCGTGCGCACCACCGACGCCCGCACCCGCACGGCCTCTGGCGAATTGGTGTCGTCCGCCGCGCGAAGCACCAGCGCCGCCGCGCCGTCGGCGACCGGCGAGCACATCAGCATTGTCAGTGGTTCGGCGATGAGCCGGCTTCCCAGCACCTCTTCGGGGGTCCGGCGAGTTCGGTACTGCGCGTGCGGGTTCAGCGCGGCATGACCGGAGTTCTTGGCGGCGACCGATGCGAAGTCCAACGGGGTTGCCCCGGAGCGGGCCATGTAGTCGCGCGTCTCCTGGGCGTAGACCTCCATGAAGAAGGACTCGGCGCCGTCCGTGCGGCCGGTCAGCTCCCGATTGAACTCCTCGAGCCGATCCACGTCCGCCGCCGTCGCCAGCGCATCCAGCACCGCGCGGGTGCCGCGGCCGCTCATCTTCTCGTTCCCGACGACCAGGACGGTGCGATACATGCCTGACAGGATCGCGGTGGCGGCCAGGTGTAGCGCCGTCGAGCTGCTGGCGCACGCGTTCTCGACGTTGACCAGCGGCGTCCCGGCCAACCCGGTACCCGAGACGACGACCTGCCCTCGGGTCATTTCCTGACCCGTCATCAGACCCCCGATGGCGTTGGCGTGGACGACAAGGTCGACGTCCCCCTCCGTCACGCCGGCGTCGGCGAGCGCGTCGGCGATTGCCGCCGTCCCGAGATCACGCAGCGACCTGTCGGGGAACTTGCCGAAGGACGTCATTCCCACGCCGACGATGCTCACGGTATCCATACGGCCTCCGAACTGCCAGTTTGTATTAAGTCGACATTCACTATTGCGAAATACTAACTGATAAGTCAAGATTGCCTGAGCGGAGACCCGCGTCACAGCGAAGGGACCTGTGAGGTGGACGTCACGAGACGACAGAGGAGCGATGTGTGACCACGACAGCGGCTATCGGGCCGGGCTACAGCAGCCTGATCGTCGAAGCGCTGACCCGGTATCCCGCCCGGGAGGCGTTCGTCCTGGGCGATCGTCGGGTCACCTATGCCGAAACCGCCGACACCACCGCCCGCATCCAGCGGGTGATGCACGACCACCGCGTGCGGCGCGGATCCGGTGTCGGGGTGCTCAGCCCCAACGCGCCCGAAGTCTTCATGACCCAGGCCGCTGCCTTCCTGTCGGGCGCCCGGTACAGCGGACTGCATCCGATGGGGTCGGTCAGCGATCACGTGTTCCTCTGTGACGACGCCGAAATCGAACTGCTGGTGGTGCACCCCAAGTTCGCGGAAGCCGCCGCAGCCGTCGCGGAGCGGGCCGCATCGGTGCGCCACGTGCTCGCGATCGGCCCCGACAGCGGCTTCCCGGACCTGCTGGAGCTCGCCGGCAGAATCGCACCGAGCCCGCTGCGGGCGCTTGCGGTCGACGAGGAGGAGGTCGGCTGGCTGCAGTACACCGGCGGGACGACAGGCAGGCCGAAGGGGGCCATGCTGTCCCACCGCGCCCTGGTTCAAGAGGTTCAAAGCCTGACCGCCGGCTGGGGTCTGCCGGAGAACCCGCGCTACCTGGCCGCGTCGCCGATCACCCACGCAGCGGTGCTGCCGTTGCTGCCGACGTTGTTGCGCGGCGGGACGGTGTTGCTGCAGCAGGGCTTCGACCCGGATGCGTGGCTGCGCGCCGTCGAGACCGAAAAGGTCAACTACACCTTCCTCGTGCCGACCATGCTCTACACGCTGTTGGACAAGACCGACCCGACCGCGGTCGACACCTCCTCACTGGAGAGCCTTGTCTACGGTGCGGCGCCGATGTCGGCGGCTCGCATCGAGGAGGCCCAAGAAGCCTTCGGCCCGGTCCTGCTGCAGGTATACGGACAAACCGAATGCATGGGCATGACGACGAGCCTGCGCAAAGACGAACACGACCCGGCCCGCCGGCCCGAATTGCTGGCCTCGTGCGGTCGCCCGGTGCCGGGAGTAGAGGTCCAACTGCTCGACGACGCCGGGTCGCCGGTGGCCGACGGACAGATCGGGGAGATCGCCGTCCGCTCGCGAAACGTGATGAACGGCTACTGGAAACGCCCCGACGAGACCGCCGCCGCCCTGCGCGGTGGCTGGCTGCACACCGGCGACATGGCCCGCAAATCCGACGACGGATTCATCTACATCGTCGACCGCAAGAAGGACATGATCGTCACCGGCGGCTTCAACGTCTTCGCCAAGGAGGTCGAAGACGCCATCGCCGCACACGCCAACGTCTCTGCCGTCGCGGTGATCGGCGTGCCCGACGAGAAGTGGGGCGAGGCGATCACCGCCTTCGTCGTCGCCCGGCCCGACGCGACGATCGATGCGGACCAGCTGATCGCATCGGTGCGGGCCCGCAAGGGTCCCCATCAGGCGCCGAAACGGCTCGAGATCGTCACCGAACTTCCGATGACCGCGGTCGGAAAGATCGACAAGAAGGCGCTTCGTGCCCGGCACTGGGCCGATCGTTCGCGCCAAATCAATTGACCACCAACGCTACCGGCAATCCAACGCTTCGGGAGGAAGCCCCTGTGTCACCTTCGCCGTTCGTCCTCGACGAGGACCATCTCGCCTTCCAGCAAGACGTCCGCAAGTTCGCCCGGCGCGAATTCCTGCCCGGCTATCTCGACCGCGCGAATAGCACCGAGTTTCCCCACGGCGAACTCGTCCAGCTGGCGCAGGCCAACCTGACCACGCTATCGCTCTCGGAAGAGTTGGGCGGTCAGGGAGCAGACCTGCTCGCCGTCGGCATCGCATGCGAAGAAATCGCCTACGCCGACCCGAACATCGGTTACATCCTGTTCAGCACCAACAGCCTGGTGACCCTGCTGGCCGGGCACCCGTCCCCGGCCGTCGCCGCACACGCCGCCGCGGTCGCCAGCGGGCAGACGCTGGGCTGCTGGGCGGTCACCGAGCCCGGCGCCGGATCCGACGCCGCGGCAATGACCACCAAAGCGGTGCGGGTCGACGGCGGATGGTCGCTGAGCGGAGAGAAGACGTCCGTGACCCAGGCCCCTCACGCCGGCATCGCCGTCGTTCTCGCCCAGACCGACCCGTCCAAGGGCACCAGGGGAATCGGCTGCTTCCTGGTCGACATGACCTCCGACGCGGTGTCGTCGCAGAGCTTCGACGACCCGGGATTCAAGCCACTCGGGCGCGGATCGGTGACGATGGATAGTGCTTTCGTCCCCGACGACTGTGTAATCAGCGCTCCCGGAGCGGGATTCGGCGCCATCATGGCCGAGTTCGACCTGAGCCGCACACTGATCGGTCTGCTCACGGTCGGCACCGCCCAGCGCGCCATCGACATGGCGACGGCCTACGCGCGGGACCGCCGCAGCTTCGGCCGGCCGTTGGCGGCGCACCAGGGTGTCTCGTTCGCCATCGCCGAGCACACGACCTACCTCACCGCCGTGCGATCACTGGCCTATCACACGCTGGGTCTGCGCGCAGCCGGACAGCCGCACACCAAGGAGGCGGCGATGCTCAAATGGTGGGCGCCGAGGGTGGCGTTCAACGCCATCCAGGAATCGGTCGTTCTGCACGGGCAGGTCGGTTGGTCGAACGAAATGCCACTGCAGGCCATGTTGCGCGACGTGTCGGGCTACCAGATCGGCGACGGCACACCGCAAATTCAGAAGATGATCATCGCCCGGGATGTCATTGGCCGCGATGCCGTGACCGGCTGACCAAACCATGCCCCCAGGGCGCGGACCCGTCTGGCCGACGAGACCACGCCGCGGCGCTCTGCCCACGGCCAGGCGATTGGCCTGCGCTCAAACACAATTCGAAGGATAGGAAGCGGCAATGACCGAGCAGGTTCAGTATCAGATCGGCTGCGATATCGGCGGCACGTTCACCGACGTGACAGCGGTCGACAGCCGCGGCAACGTCTACTCCGACAAGTCCGACACCACCCCCGCCGATCTGAGCGTGGGGTTGGTCGCCGCGCTGGAAAACCTCGCCGAGCGGATCGGTGTGCCGCTGGGCCAGGTGTTGTCGCACACCACGCGCTTCGTCAACGGCACCACCGCGGTGACCAATTCGATCGCCGAACTGCGGGGCGCGCGCGTCGGGCTGCTGACCACGCAGGGATTCGGCGACAATCTTCTCATCGCCCGCTCGGCCCGCAGCGCCGAGCGGGATCACCACCGCCAGCTCAACATCCCGCAGATCGTCCCCCGCGAACGCATCGTCGAGGTGAACGAACGCGTCGACCGCAAAGGCGCGGTCGTCGTCCCGCTCAGCGACGCCGACGCCGGCGCAGCGGTCCGGCGGCTGGTCGACATGGGCGTGGAGGCCATCGCCATCTCGCTGCTGTGGAGCTTCGCCAATCCTTACCACGAAGAGCTGCTCGCCGCCGCGGCCGCCGAGGAGGCGCCGGGGCTGTTCGTCAGCGTCTCGTCCCGACTGCACCCCGTGATCCGGGAATACGAACGCACCATGACGACCGTCCTCAACGCGTTCACCGGAATCCGGGTCGCGGAGTACACCGGTCGCATCGAGAAGGAACTCGGCGATCGCGGCCTGCGCACCCCGATCGGATTCATGCAGGGTTTCGGCGGGACGTTGACCGCCGACGAGGCCCGCGAACGTCCCATCACCCTCGTCGACAGCGGGCCGGCAGGCGGAGTGATCGGTGCCCAGGCGCTGGCCGCCCGCCTTGGCATCCACAATGTGGTCACCGCCGACATGGGCGGCACTTCCTTCGACGTCTCGGTGTTGCAGGGCAACAAGCCGTTGGTGACCCAGCGCGTCATGCTGCGCGATCAGTTCCTGACCGCCCTGCCCAAGATCGATGTACTGCCCATCGGTGCCGGCGGCGGCAGCATCGCCTGGGTCGACGCGCGTGGCATCCCGCAGGTGGGGCCGCGCAGCGCGGGCGCCGATCCGGGGCCGGTGTGCTACGGCAAAGGCGGGGTGGTGCCCACGGTCACCGACGCCTCGGCCGTCCTGGGACTGCTTGCGCCGCAGGCATTCCTGGGTGGACGCCGGGAGCTGGCGCTGGAACCGGCCCGACAGGCGATGGAAAGCGAAATCGGGAAGCCGCTCGACGTCGACGCCGTGCATGCCGCGGCGGCGGTCTACCGGATGGTCACCGCGAACATGAGTAACGCGGTGCGCACGGTGACTGTGGAGCGCGGGCACGATCCGCGCATCTTCAGCATGGTCGCCTACGGCGGGGCCCTGGGCATCTTCGCCGCCGACATCGCCCGCGAGGTCGGCATCCGGCAGGTCGTCATCCCCGCTGACGCCGCGGTCTTCTCGGCCACCGGCCTGCTCAACAGCGACGACGTGCGCACCAGGTCGCAATCGGCGATGTGGGCCGGCGGGGACGCGGGGCCCATCGCCGCGGCGCTCGGCGAGCTCGACGACGAACTGACCGCCACGCTGCGCGCCGCCGGATACTCCGACGACGCCATCGACGTGGTGTGGGAGGGCGAGTTCAAATACGCGGGCCAGCAGTGGGAGTTGCCGGTCTCGCTGCCGCGCAACCGCAACCTCGGCGCGGCCGACCTCACCGACGCCCAGAGGCGCTACGGCGAATTGTACGAAGCCGAGTACGGCTCGGGCAGCGCGTGGGTGGGCAGCCCGGTGGTGCTGGTGGCCGTCCGGGTCACCGCCACGGGACGGGTCTCGGCGCTGGAACCCGTGCCCGCGCAAGCGGTCCCGGACTCCGAACGGGTCCTGGCCCCCAACGGAAGCCGGCGCGTCTTCTTACCCCTGGAGGGGCGGGAGGCCGATGTGGCGGTCTACGACACCGGCAGCGCACGGGCCGGCCACGAGGTCGCCGGACCGGCGATTCTCGAGCATCCGCTGACCACCCTGCAGATCCCGCCGGGCTGGACCGCCCGCATCGACGAGTGGGGCAACTTCATCCTCACCGACCAGACCGCATCCACGACTCAGGAGAACGCGCAATGAGCACACCGACCATGCAACGCAGCGCCGCGGCAACCGAGCTGCCCGTCGACCCGGTCACGATCGAGATCTTCTCGAAGGCCTTGGAGAACGTCGCCCACGAGATGGGCGTGGTCATGATGCGCGCCTCGGGCAGTCCGGTGATCGCCGAAGCCGTCGACTTCTCGACGTTCATCGCCGACGCCGACGGCGACATCATCTGTTACGCCGGGTACATCACCATCTACATCGGCACCGCCCGTCAGGCGGTCAAGCACATTCTGGCCACGGTGCCGCGCGACCAGATCCGCCCGGGCGACCTGTTCATCTGCAACGACCCCTTCACCACCGGCAACGCGCACCAGGTCGACGTCGGGGTGGTGCGTCCCATCTTCTACGGGGACGAACTGATCGCCTGGTGCTGGGCCGAGGCGCACGTCAACGACTTCGGCGGCTTCGCGCCGGGGAGCATGGCGCCGATGGCGACCGAGACCTACGGCGAGGCGCTGCGCCTGCCCGGGGTCAAGATCGTCGACCAGGGCCGGCCGGTAAACGACATCTGGCGGATCATCGAAACCAACATCCGCGTGCCCAGCGTGGTGATGAACGACATCAGGTGCTTCATCGCCGCCTGCAACCGCTGCGACGACCGGCTCCAGGTGCTGATCGACAACTACGGCACCGACGCGTTCAAGCGCTACGTCGAAATCGCAAAGGACCTCGCGGAGAAGGCGGTTCGTGACCGGATCGCCGAGTTGCCCAGCGGCGTCTACACCGACGTCGACTACGAAGAGCACAACGGCCACACCGACGACATCTACCCGATCCGCTGCACCATGACCGTCGATGACGGCAACATCACGATGGATTTCAGCGAGTCATCGCCCCAGACAGACGGATTCGTCAACTGCAGCGCGGCGATCACCTTGGGCTGTGCCTTCAGCCCGGCCTTGTTCATGCTGTTTCCCGACCTGCCGATCAACCAGGGCACGCTGCGCCCGATCCAGGTGATCACCCGGCCCGGGACGATCTGCGACGTGCAGATGCCCGCGCCGGTGTCCGGCGGGCATCTCGAAACCGGGCTGCGGCTAGGCCGGCTGGTGACGAGGATGCTCGCCAAGATTCAGTCGCAGAGCAAAAGCCTGTTCGTGCGTGAGCATTTGATGGCGCAGTGGCAGGACTCGTGGAACGCGGGCTTCTTCTACGCGCCCAACGAGGACGGTGAACTGGTGCCGTTCCCGGACATGAACGGCGGCAGCGGCGGGGGCGGCGCGCAGCCCGTGGCCGACGGCATGGACGTCGCCGGAGCGCTCGCCCAGCCGTCGAACAGCCTGCCCGACATCGAGATCAACGAGCTCGCTTATCCGATCCTGTACCTGTGGCGCAAGCTGTATCAGAACTCGGGCGGCCCGGGACGATTCCGCGGCGGCAACGGCCTGGAATTGGCGTGGACACCCTGGTACACCCCGGGCGGCCAACAGCATGTCATGACTCCCTGCTGGCAGGTCCCGCCGACGGGCCAGTCGGGCGGCTATCCCGCATCGACGAGCGGCTTCACGCTGGTGTCCGGTGCGGGCGCCGATGGCGTGCTGACCGCAGGCCGCGTGCCGACCTCGTTGGAGGATTTCGCGGCGACGCCAGAGCTGCTCAACGGCAAGCAGTTCGGGTTCGGCATCATGCCCGGCGACGTGCTTCGGCTGCGGTCCGGGGGCGGCGCCGGCTACGGTGACCCCCTCGAGCGGCCCGCCGACGAGGTGGTCCTCGACGCCCGGTGGGGCAAGATCGACCGGCAGGCAGCGGCCAACGCCTACGGTGTCATCCTCACCGACGACGGGGACCTCGACCGCGCGGCGACCCAGCAGCGCCGAGACGCCATCCGCGCCGAACGCCGGGCCTGGCCCATCGAGGACGGCTATGCGGTGCGACGCACGCTGGCCGCCGACCGCCTGGCCGAGCTGGGCCAGTGGTGCCAGCCGCGCCAGGGCATCGAGCTCGTCGAAGTCGCCGACCCGGTCACCGGCGAACTGATCAGCGCCGACATCAGCGTGCGGGAGGCGTAGGTGTCCTGCTATTTCCTCGCGGTCGTCGACAAGCACGACCGACAGCGCTATTCCGACTACTCCAAGGCCAACGCGCGGCTGCTCTCGGGGCTCGACGTCAAGGTGCTCGCGGTCACCGACGACGTGAAGGTCCAGGAGGGCGAATTCGACGCCACCACGGTGGTACTGCTGGAATTCCCCGACGACCGCGAGTTCCGCAAATGGTTCGGCAGCGAGCAATACGCCGCGGTCAAACCCATCCGGCTGGAGTCATCGACCGCGAAGTTCGCAGTCACCTTCGGTGAGGACGCCTGAGTGCAGGCGATCACCTACCAGGGCCCGGACACCGTTGGGCTCGAGCACGTCAAGGATGCCCAACTGCCCAACGAACTGGGCGCCGTCGTGCGGGTCACCGCCGCGGGTATCTGCGGCAGCGACCTGCACATTTATCACGGCCACGGGTTCAGCGACGACATCGGGTACCCGCTCGGACACGAGGCGGTCGGCGAGGTCATCGAAATCGGTTCCCGAGTAACGAGGTTCGCCGTCGGTGACCGGGTGCTGTTGGCGGCCTCGGTTGGCTGCGTGTTCTGCGCGGCGTGCGCGGCCGGCCACGTCACCGCCTGTGAGCATCGGCGCCAACCGTGGAAAGAGTTGTGCTACGGCATGAGTCACAGGTTGCCCGGTAGTCAGGCGGAGTTCGTCGCGGTCCCGCACGCCGACCGCAACCTGTTCACGGTTGGTCCCTCGGTGTCCGACGACGCCGCCCTGGCGCTGACCGACAACGCGCCCACCGCGTGGTACGGGGCGCGCCGTGCCGGGGTGGGGCCCGGCGACACCGTGGTGGTGATCGGCGGTGGGCCCGTCGGTCAGCTCGCCGTGCAGTCGGCCTTCCTGCAAGGCGCGGCGCGGGTGCTGATCGCCGAGCCCGTCGATCATCGTCGCGGGGAGGCCGAGTCGCTCGGTGCCGAGCCGATCGACGCAACGGACCCGAAGGCTCATATCCGCGAGCTCACTTCAGGCGAAGGCGCCGACGCCGTCATCGAGGCGGTCGGCCTGGACGAAACGATCGCACTGGCGATCAGCGCGGCCCGGAGGGCGGGCCGCGTCAGCGTCATCGGTGTCAGCCAGAACGATGCGTTCCCGTTCCGGATGCAGGCTGCGCAGACCAAGGAGCTCCAATTCTGTGCCGGGTTGTGCTCCGCACAGCGCGAACTGCCGACCCTGCTGGCGTTGACCGCCTCCGGCCGCTTCGAGCCGGGGGTGGTGGTGTCCCATCACCTGGCGTTGGCAGAGGGCCCGGCCGGGTACGCGATGCTCGCCGAGCGCGCCGCAGGTGTCGGCAAGATCGCGCTTCGACCCGATGGTGCCGTCGCGTGAGCGCTCAAGCGGGACGCGTCGCCGTCGTGACCGGCGCCAGTCGCGGCATCGGACTGGCGATCGCGCAACGCCTCGTCGACGACGGGGCCACAGTGTGCATCACCGGCCGCAAAGAAGAGGACCTGCAGCGCGCCGTCGAACAGCTCGGTTCCGCGCAGGCAATCGCCGTCGCCGGTCACGCCGATGATCCCGACCATCAACGCCGTGTCGTCGACACGGTGATCGGAACCTTCGGCCGTATCGACCTGCTGGTCAACAACACCGGCATCAATCCCGTCTTCGGCGCGCTGGCCGACCTGGACCTGGTCGCCGCACGCCGAACCTTCGAGGTGAATTGCCTGGCGGCTTTGTCGTGGACCCAACAGGTACACACCCGCTGGATGGCCGGCAACGGCGGCGCCGTGGTCAATGTCGCCTCGATCGCCGGTCTGATCGCCTCCCCCGGAGTCGGCTTCTACGGAGCAACCAAGGCAATGCTCATGCATCTGACCAAACAAATGGCCTTCGAGATGGCGCCGCAGACGCGCGTCAATGCGGTTGCTCCCGCGGTGGTCAAGACCAGGTTCGCTGCCGCCCTCTACGAGAACCGGGAAGAGCAAGTCGCCGGCCGGTATCCGCTGCAACGGTTGGGCACACCGACCGACGTCAGCGCGGCGGTGGCGTTTCTCCTCTCCGACGACGCCGGGTGGATCACCGGACAGACGCTGGTCATCGACGGCGGCGTGACGCTGGCCGGTGGTGACGCGTGACCGAAAGTGCAACCAGCGCAGGGACACCGGGACTGGACATGGATTCGTTGCAGCGCTGGCTGGATGGCACGCTGCCCGGCGACGGTGCTGGCCCGCTGACTGCCACGCTGCTGGCCGGGGGGAAGTCGAACCTCACCTATCTCATCGACGACGGCCAGCGGCGTTGGGTGCTGCGCCGCCCACCGCTCGGGCATGTCCTGGCCACCGCACACGACATGCGGCGGGAGTACCGGGTGATGGCCGCCCTGCACGGCACCGCCGTGCCCGTCCCGGCTGTTTACGCCCACTGCACTGCCACCGACGTGATCGGCGCACCGTTCTACGTCATGGAGTTCGTCGACGGCGCGGTCTACCGCACCGCCCGCGAACTCGCCGCCACCGGCCCGGACGCCACCGCGGCCATCGCCGCGGCGATGGTAAGGGTGTTGGCGGACCTGCACCGGGTCGACATACACCGCGTCGGTCTCGCCGACTTCGGTAAGCCGCAGGGTTACCTGGAACGCCAAATCGACCGGTGGGCCCGCCAGTTGGACGCATCGCGCAGCCGGAGCCTGCCGCAGGCCGCAACCCTCGTCGACCTGCTGCGCCGCCACGTCCCCACCGAAACCCGGACAACCCTGGTGCACGGCGACTTCCGTCTCGACAACCTGTTGATATCGGGAACCGAGGTCCACGCCGTCATCGACTGGGAAATGGCGACTCTGGGCGACCCCCTCACCGATGTGGCCCTGCTGGCCGTTTACGGCCGGTTGCCGGCGCTGGTGACGACACCCGAACTTCCCGACGTCAGCAGAGCCCCCGGCTATCCCAACGAATCGCAACTGTTGCAGGCCTACGCCGCGGCGAGCGGCCGCAACCTGCAGTCGATGACCTTTCACCTGGCCCTGGCCTGCTTCAAGCTGGCGGTGATCTTGGAGGGCATCCACTACCGCCACAGCCGCGGGCAGACCGTCGGAACGGGGTTCGAGTCGGTCGGCACGGCCGTAACACCCCTTCTGGAGGCCGGCATCCGCGAATTATCCACGCACAGCAAGGATTACTGATGGACTTTACTTTCGACGACGTCACCAAGGATCTGCAGAAGCGGTTGACGGCGTTCATGTCCGACCACGTCCACCCCGCCGAGCAGCGGTTCAGAGCCGATCTGGACGCCTTGACCGATCCCTGGGCGTGGTCACGCACCCCGACGTTGAGCCGACTGCGAGAGCTGGCCCGCGGTGAAGGATTGTGGAACCTGTTCCTGCCAGGCGCACACGGCGGGGGCCTGACCAACCTGCAGTACGCGCCGCTGGCCGAGATCACCGGCCGCAGCCTTGCTTTGGCGCCACCGGCACTGAACTGCTCGGCGCCGGACACCGGCAACATGGAAGTGCTGTCCATGTTCGGCACCGATGCGCAGAAGGAGCAATGGCTTTACCCGCTGCTGGCTGCTGAGATCCGTTCCGCGTTCGCCATGACGGAACCGGCCGTCGCATCCTCGGACGCCACCAACATCGCGACCCGAATCGACCGCGACGGAGATGATTACGTCATCAATGGCCGCAAATGGTGGATCACCGGTGCGATGAATCCCGACGCCGCCGTCTTCATCGTGATGGGCAAGACCGACCCGACCGCAGCCCGGCACCGGCAGCACAGCCAGATCCTCGTCCCGCGAGACGCCCCAGGGGTCAGCGTCGCGCGGGGGATGGAAGTCTTCGGGTACGACGACCGCGACCACGGCGGACACGCCGAAATCGAATTCCGCGACGTCCGGGTGCCGGCCGCCAACCTCATCGGCGACGAAGGCGACGGCTTCGCCATCGCCCAGGCACGGCTCGGGCCGGGGCGAATCCACCATTGCATGCGCGCGATCGGGGTCGCCGAACTCGCCTTCGACCTCACCTGCCAGCGAGCGTCCGGACGCGTCGCCTTCGGGCGGCCGCTGGCCGAACAAGGAGTGGTGCGGGACTGGATCGCCGAGGCCCGGGTGCGCATCGAACAGCTCCGGCTGCTGGTCCTCAAAACGGCCTGGTTGATGGACCGGGTGGGCAACCGCGGAGCGCATCGCGAGATCCAGGCCATCAAGATTGCCACCCCCCGGACCGTGGAATGGGTATTGGACAAGGCCATCCAGGTGCATGGCGCGGCCGGCCTGAGCCAGGATCTGCCACTCGCCGCCGCCTTCGCGAGCATCCGCACCCTGCGCTTCGCCGACGGCCCCGACGAAGTACACAAAAACGCCCTCGCCAAATCCGAAATCAGCCAGCGGCAAGCCGGCTTCCGCGCCGACGGGGCCTCGGCAGAGGAGAAGATCGGTGTCTGACCACTCGTCGTTCGATCTGTTTCAGTTGCCCGAGGAGCATCAGGAGTTGCGGGCGGCGATTCGCGCGCTGGCGGAGAAGGAGATCGCCCCGCACGCCGCCGATGTGGACGAGAATTCGCGGTTCCCCGACGAGGCGCTGGAGGCGCTGACCGCGTCCGGGTTCAACGCGGTCCACGTCCCCGAGGAGTACGGCGGGCAGGGTGCGGATTCGGTCGCGGCGTGCATCGTCATCGAGGAGGTCGCCCGCGTCGACGCCTCGGCGTCGCTGATCCCGGCGGTGAACAAGCTGGGCACCATGGGGCTGATCCTGCGCGGCTCGGATGAGCTGAAGAAGCAGGTGCTGCCCTCGATCGCCGACGGCAGCGCGATGGCGTCTTATGCGCTCAGTGAGCGGGAGGCGGGCAGCGACGCGGCCTCGATGCGCACCCGGGCCAAGGCCGACGGGGACGACTGGGTCCTCAACGGCGCCAAGTGCTGGATCACCAACGGCGGCAAGTCGTCCTGGTACACGGTGATGGCGGTGACCGACCCCGACAAGGGCGCCAACGGCATCTCGTCGTTCATGGTGCACGCCGACGACGAGGGCTTCACGGTCGGTCCCAAGGAGCGCAAGCTGGGCATCAAGGGCTCACCGACCACCGAGCTGTACTTCGAGAACTGCCGGATCCCGGGGGATCGGATCATCGGCGAGCCCGGCACCGGCTTCAAGACCGCGCTGGCGACGTTGGATCACACCCGGCCCACGATCGGCGCCCAGGCGGTCGGCATCGCCCAGGGCGCACTGGACGCCGCGATCGCCTACACCAAGGACCGCAAGCAGTTCGGCCGCCCGGTGGCCGACAACCAGGGCGTGCAGTTCATGCTCGCCGACATGGCGATGAAGCTGGAATCCGCCCGGTTGATGGTCTATCACGCCGCGGCGCGCGCCGAGCGCGGCGAATCCCACCTGGGCTTCATCTCCGCGGCGTCCAAGTGCTGGGCCTCTGACGTGGCGATGGAGGTGACCACCGACGCGGTGCAGCTGTTCGGCGGCGCGGGCTACACCGTGGACTTCCCGGTGGAGCGGATGATGCGCGACGCCAAGATCACCCAGATCTACGAAGGCACCAATCAGATCCAACGCGTGGTCATGTCACGGGCGTTGCTGAAGTAGCACGGTGTTTCCCGACCAAGAGGAGCATCAATGACCGAGGCCAGAGAACTCGATGGGCTCGTCGCCATCGTGACCGGGGCCGGGTCCCAGAGCGATGGGATCGGCAACGGTCGGGCCGCCGCCGTGTTGCTGGCGCGTGCGGGCGCGAACGTGGTCCTCGTTGATCTCGACGCGGAGCGGCTGACTCATACGGAGAACATGGTCGGCGCCGCCGGCTCCGAATTCCTGTCGCTGACCGCCGACGTCTCCACCGAGACGGGCTGTCGAACGGTCGTCGACGCCGTCCTACGCAAGTGGGCCACGCTCGATGTCCTGGTGAACAACGTCGGCGTCGTTGGGCCGCCCGAATCAGTGATCGACATCGACATCACAGAGTGGGACAACCTTTTTCGCACCAATGTCACCTCGACGATGCTGATGTCGAAGTACAGCATTCCCCCGATGCGCTCCGCCGGCGGCGGATCCATCGTCATCGTCTCGTCGCTCGCCGGTGTCCTCACCCACCCGCGTCCCGCATACGCCACGACAAAAGGTGCGCTGTTGAGCCTGACCCGGTCGATGGCCGGCCGGCATGGTCCAGAGGGCATTCGGGTGAACGCGGTGGCGCCGGGGCCGGTATACACACCGATGGTGCAGGCTGAAGGTCTCACCGAAGAGGCTCGCGCGGCGCGCTCTGCGATTGTGCCGCTTCGCACCGAGGGCACCGGCTGGGATGTCGGTGAAGCCGTGCTCTATCTCGCGGGCCCGCGATCGCGATGGGTCACCGGGATTACCCTGACCGTCGACGGCGGTTTCTGCGCCGACCTGCGGATGTCCAACGCAACGACGGTCACGCCGACATGACGTCCACAAACACTGCCGCGCAAGCGGATTCGTCAACGGCATCGAAACCGTCAACCAGACCACGCTCGCCGCCCAGCCGAATGATGCAACGAACTATCTTCGGGCAATTCCGTAACCCCATTTCCGCGCCGTCCTGTAACCGACGGCCGGCAGCAATATCCCGCCAGGCTCGGCGGCGGCGCGCGCACCGGGGCTTCTAACCCCCCAACGCTCGAGGCGCTGCTCGCCCGCATCCGCGCGCCCCTTCAGTTCCAGCCGTGGCGCAAAGGCGAACGTTCAACGCGCAAAGTCGTTCAACGGCAGCGCCGTTCAGTTCCCCTACGCCGCAACCTGGAGCCTACACCGCAGTTATCGCATCCGGCCAATCAACGTCTTCCCCGGGGCGCAATCCGTTTGAACGCCGACAAAAGGAAAACCATGCCAACCTCGACCAGCTGGACCCAAGCTCGCCACGACGAAACATCGGCGGCCGCAGCAGCCTCTCGGGCGGTCGGCCCGCTGGATCGGTCACGACCACGCCATACGTTGTGGGTTCTCGCTAGGGCCGTCACGGCCGCGCTCGTAGCCGGCGCGGCGGTATTGCCAGCGCCTCCGTCCGCACAAGCCGACGAGTCGCAGTACGAGGAGTTTTATACGCCGCCGGATCCGCTTCCCTCGGGCGACAACGGCGATGTGATCCGCACCGAGCCATCGCGGCTGGTGTTGGAGCCATCCGGTCAGTTGGGGGCTTTCGTCGGAACCGGAACGCGAATCATGTACCGCAGCACCGACGCTCAGGGAAAGCCGATCGCGGTGACAGGCACCTACATCGAACCGGACAACCCGTGGACAGGCAACGGCCCGCGCCCGCTGCTCGCTTATGCGACCATCCCGTACGGGATGGGTGAGCAGTGTGCGCCGTCGCGGATGTTCAACCAGGGCATCCATGCCTCGCTGCAGACCGGTTTCGATGTGATGTTCAACGTCGAGGAGGGTTGGATCGCGACGCTGTTGGCCCGCGGATTCGCCGTCGTGGTGACCGACGGCGTCGGCATGGGCATCCACAGCCCGATGTCGCCCCAGTTCCTCAATCGGGTAGCGGGCGGTACTGCGCTGATCGATGCAGCGCGTGCGGCGATGAAATTGCCCGGTACGTCACTGGATCCCCATGGTCCCGTGGCATTTTGGGGTTGGCTAGCGGGTGGTCACGCCGCGCTGTCGGCCGCCGAACTCGCGGGATCCTACGGGCGTGAACTCAACGTCGTGGGAACTTACGCGGCGGCGGCTTTCACCGACATCGCCGAGCTGATAGCGCCCGTGGACGGCAACTTCTTGGCGGGATCGACGGGATATGTGCTGCGTGGCCTCATCGCCGCCTACCCGCAAATCGAGCAGCCGCTCCGGCAGACCATGACCCCGCGCGGCCTCGAAATGCTGGACAACACCGGACGCCAGTGCCTCGTCCAAACGGGAATCGACTACATGTTCCGCCATCTCAACGGATGGTTCAAAAACGACATCTACGAGGCAGTCAAAGCAGACCCGTTCAAAAGTCTGCTGGCGGCGCAGCGCATAGGCAACATCAAACCCACCGGCCCAGCATATTTCGAGCACAACCGGTGGGACCCGTTCGGCCCCTACCAGTCAGCGCGCCAGACAGCCGCGGATTGGTGCGCCAAGGGCGCCGACGTCACCTTCTGGACGAACGAGGAGCCCCCGTTCCTCAACAAACTCGACATCAACTCCATGTTGCCCGCCTTCGTCGACGGCGAGAGAAGCATGGCCTGGATCTCCGACCGGTTCAACGGCGTACCCACCGCGTCGAACTGTGGCGAGCTGTAGCCCGGCGGCGCCGGCACTGCCGCGTCGACACGTGGATTCGGTCGGGCGAATTCGGTTGCCATGCAACAAGAGCCTGCGATATGTCTGACAACCAACCGTGCGTGACTCGCATTGCGATGCTGCTGTATCCGCAGTTCACCACCTTGGATCTCATCGGTCCACACCAAGTGCTGACCTGCCTTCCGGATACGCAAGTCGACCTGTTCGCCAAGAGCAGCGAGGCGGTCACGGCTGATTCTGGGGTTTGTCTTCTCCCTGACAAATCCTTCGATCAAGCAGGGGAGCACTACGACGTCCTTTTCGTTCCCGGCGCAGTGAGTACCCACCTGATCGTCGAGGACGGCGAAACCCTGTCGTTTTTGGCCGCGGTCGGTGGGAACGCGCGGTACGTGACCAGCGTTTGCACCGGTTCCCTGGTGTTAGCGGCCGCGGGACTGCTCGCTGGGTATCGGGCCAGTTCGCACTGGGCATTTCGAGACCTTCTCACCGTCTACGGCGCGATTCCGGAATCGGGGCGCATTGTGGTGGACCGCAATCGCATCACCGGCGGTGGGGTCACCGCGGGCGTCGACTTCGGTCTGCACCTGGCGGCCCTGCTCGCCGGCGAGGACACCGCGAAGATGGTCGAACTGTTACTGGAGTATGACCCCGATCCACCGTTCAATGTTGGCCATCCCTCTCGCGCTGACGCGAAGACACTGCTCTCGGCGACCGAGAGGCTGGCACCCCTGGTAAAGCTGATGCGGGACGCCTCCGAGCGGGGCTTTAGGGATTGAGCGGCACGGGCTTACGGAACAGGGTCTGATCAGGACATCGTGGTCACGACCGCGGCCTCGTGACTGGGTTGGCGGCTCATCCCTCCTGATGCGTGCCTGGAGCCGGCAGCGGAGCTTGGCAAGGCCCCGAGCCGACGGGATACGGCAAGCCGCGGTACGCGGGGGGCCGTGCCCGGCTGGTGGCGCGGCCGCCAGCGGGAGATGAAGTGGGCAGCGTGGATGGACGCCGGAATCAGCACCGGCGCCAGGACCGCCATGACGAAGAGAGTGATTACCAGCACGGATTCAAACATCCGGTCACCTATATCTCTGCGCTGTGAGACGTCATTCGGAGACGCTGCCTTGTTGACCGCCAATGCGATGGCGTCCTTGGGCTATGCAACGATTCCCCCGGCCATGAACAGCCACGAAAGTCTCTGTTGCTCAATGCGACTAAGCCCGGTCGGGCAGGTCCGATACCGGGACGAGGGCCAGTGCCGGGATGCCGATCGCCGGCGCCAAACGGTTCTGCACTGCGACGACGGCCGGCAACGGACGCCAACTGATCGTCATGGAGTCGATCTTTCCGGTGTCGTCGGTGTGGATGTAGTCCATGCCCGCGACGTTGGTCGATCCCGCTTTGATGTTGAACACTGCGGCGAAATGCGTTTTGCTGACCAGGATATCGACGACGGTGAACTCATCGATGACGCCGAGCAAGTGCCTCAAGATGCCCGCCGCCTGGTCGCGACCGACGAACGGCTCCACCACGATTGGGCTCTTGAGCGTCACGTTCTCGGCCAGATATTGCGCGGCGCCCTTGGCGTCGCGGGCATGCATCGCGTCTAGGAACGACTTCAGCCCTGCGGGCAGGTCATTGGTAAACATAAAGCCTCTCGCTCCGGCGTTTCCGAATATTAACTGCATAGTTAGTATATAAACAGTGACGCTGTCGCCGCAACCCCCAGACCCCGTTGTCGTCCGCATCGGGCGTTCCGCGATAAGCAAAGCCGGCTGGTGAGCTCGTATCCCGTTTCCCGCGTTGATCACAGAACGGCCTTGTGAGGCGCGTCAGTGAAGCGCGGGAGCGTTCACTTCGATTCGGTTCGTGCCATGTGCCCGGCAGTGGCGGCGACTCTTTGTCGTTCGGAAGCCCATGCGCTGTCGTCGATGCCGAGTGCGGTGCGCAGCCAGGCCACCGTGGCATGCTGGACGAGCGCCACGCGCTCTGGACTCTCATCGGTGGTGCGGGTGTCGTTGTAGCCCTGGATGCCGCCGAGGCCGTGTTCCCCACCGGCCAGCAGCAGCAGATCGGTGGCACCGGGGCTGAGCCGGTAGCCGTCGAGGAACCAGTCCGGGCCGCGCACACTGAGTGGGGACTGGTCCTGGTCGCCTGCAACCACCAAGCTCGGCGTCGTCAGGTCAGCGAAATCCGGATTCATGAAGGGGAAGTACTGTGCGGCCAGCGGGGTCAGATCAGGGCCCCCGGTTCCGGGCAGGCACAGCAGCAGCGCCGCCTTCACCCGTGGGTCGGCCATACTTGGCCCAGGTGTACCACCGGCTTCGATGACGCGCGCGCCGCTGAGCATGCTGGCGGTCTGCGCTCCCCATGAATGTCCAGCCACCACCACACGCCCATCGTCGATGCGTCCGGTCAGGCCCGGCACGGCGGCTTGCACGCTGTCGAGTTGATCGAGGATGGCTGTCAGATCCCGGGCCCGGATCCGCCAGATGTCTGGTGTGCGTGGGTCATCGGGGGAGAGCCCAAGGGAGTCGAGATGGGTTGGCTGTATCACGACGAACCCACGCGAAGCCCAGAATTCGGTCAAGGGTGCGTAGTCGTCCATGGTCAGCGTCATGCCATGCGAAAAGACGATGACCGGCAGGCCTCGACCGCAAGCCGGCGCTGAGACGCGCACTTGCAGGTCCTGCCCACGGTTTGGAGCGACCAAGGTAACGGGACGAACTGAGATGACGGGCGTGGTTCGCTCGGCGTGATCCTCGGGAGTCGCGCGGGCGTCGCTCATGGTGTCAAACCTCTTCTGGCTCTCTCGGTGATGGGAAGAACGGGGAATCTAAGATGGGCGAAGCGGAACACAGCTCCGTTAGCGTAGCGGAGCGTCGCTCCGTTTTGCAACTGGACCGAGAAGGAGATGTGTGACGCCTCAAAAACCAGCAGCCCGAGTGGGTTTGGCCAAGCGCGCCGACGCGCGCCGCAATGAACAGGCACTCTTGGATGCCGCGGCAGCGGTGTTTGTGCGTGGCGGTGTCGACGCGCCCGTGCGTGAGATCGCGGCCGAGGCCGGCGTCGGGATGGGCACCATCTACCGGCATTTCCCCACCCGAGCCGATCTCGTCGTGGCTGTCTTCCGGCATCAACTCGATGCGCTCTCTTCCTTGGAGACGATCGTCCCGCCGGCCGACGAGGACCCGTATGGAGCGCTGAGGTCCTGGGTACATCGATTCGCCGACTTCCTGGTGACCAAACACGGGTTGGCTCGGGCGTTGCGCTCAGACCAGGCCGGCTTCGACACGTTGCATGCCGAATTCCTTGAACGGCTATTACCCGTGTGCGATCGACTGCTGAAAGCTGCCGTGGCGAAGGGTCTTCCGCGGGGCGATATCCGGACGCTCGATTTCCTGCACGGCGTCGGCAACCTGTGCATCGGCGTTGAAGCCGATCCCGAGTATGACGTGCACGGCATGATCGACCTGTTCATCGCAGGCTTGGCGCAACCCTTGATTGCCCAGTAGGCGACGCACACCGCTGTGCGAAACGCCTTGTTGGCGCATTCGAAATGCGTTCTGCTACAGCTGATCCTTCGCGGGTGCGCATACGGTCCAGCGGCCGTCTTCCCTGCGGAAGTACATGGTCTGTGTTTGGTTGTCCTGGAATGTCAGGGCTGCAGACGCAGCGTTGCCGTGCACGACAACATCCCCAATCCTGAATTTCGGCCTTGGCGCTTGGGCAGGTTCGCCTCCCGGGTCTACTGCAGAATCGAGATGCGGTTCTGCCTCCTCACGGCACATGAAGCTGGCGATTTTTTGCGGATTTCCTTCGTTGACGGAGTCGGAGAAGGCGACGATCAACGCTTTGATCTTGACGGGGTCGCTGTTCCGGTAATGGGCGTACGCGGTGACGCTGGCGACGCCGACGCCGACGGCAACCGCGATGACCGCCAGCACGGCGTACAGCCAGCCCTGATTGCGGCGATGCGGCGGCACAGGTGGGGGTGGACCCCACCAGCCACTCGCGGGCGGAGTCCACGGGCCGGGCTGCGGTGGGGGTACGGCATACTGCGGCTGTGGTCCGGGCGGCGGCGGCCCATAGGGCGGTTGTGGCGGCCGGGGCGTCCCGCCGTAGGGGTTACCGGGGTAGGGCGTTGTCATGTTGCGGCTCAGGCGAATTCATCGAGTTGGGCGGTCATCGTTTCATCAAGCAGGGTGCCGACATCCTCTGGCGGCTCGGGTACGCCTCCGTAGACAGTGATGGCCTGTCCCAGAGGAAGATCGGGTGAGACGCACAGGTGCGAGTCGGCGGTGGTCGCCAGGAGCAGCAGGCGGGTAGGGTCTACCGCGTCTTGCGGCCAGTTGGACTCCGGGAGCCCCTGCGGGCACCCCAGGTATTCGGCGTACGTCTGCAAGTCTCGAGGCTGAATGGGGCCGTTGGACAGCCGGTCGGGGGCGACGAAACCGGCGTGCGTCTCGCGGTAGAAGCGGCGCAGGGGATCGGGGAGTGCCTCCGCGAATCGCAATTCAGCGTCGTTGGAGAGCGCTGGGTCCCAGCCGATCCAGCAGGCGACGTTTCGCCGGTCGGCGTCGTAGTGCTCCAGTGCGTAGACAAGTACCGATTCTCCGGCATGGTGACCGACACGGACGTCAGCGAGTTCGGTTGTCAGCGCATGGGTGAAGTTTGGCACCAGTTCCAGAAAGTCCCTGTTCCATAGCGACACCGCTACCCGCCGCCGGGTTTCCGCCGCATCGGAGTGCGCGATCGGCTGCCAAGCCTCACGCACGTCGACTTTGGAGCCGGTCCCGGCGAGGACCACTGGCTCGGAGTGCGCGAAGCGTCCGAGAACCTCTTGGATTTCGGCGATTTCGACTGTCATCAGCTGGGCGGAATGGTGGCGAGTAGTTGTAGCTGCTGCTGGAGCCACCCGGGGTCCGCGTCGCCGATCCTGGCGGCACTGTTCGAGTTCTTCATGCCGTTGGCATAGGCCGACATCCATTGCAGATTCCGTGGTGAGTTGGCTACCACGTACATGTACTCGGCCGGTAGCTGGAGAAAGCCCGGCACATACATCAGCTGAGCGATTGGGACGATGTGGTCGACGACGACCGCCGGCCGCGAGGGGTCGTTGGCCATACCCGCTATCGGCGCGCCGTTGCGTGCCGGGTCGGGAGGGCCGACGCGCGGTTTGGACTCGCCCTGCAGTACCAGATCATCCGCCCAAGGCCCTTTTTGACGTAGCTGTTTGAAGACAGGCTGCATCGGCGGCGGGAGGCACATAACCCTCCGGCAGCCGGCCTTTGGCGGCGTTGATCTTGTCGATTCTGTCTTGGGAGGGTTTGGGCAGTGTTCCGTGTTCGGCCAACTTGGCGATGACTGCCGCGCAACTCTCGAGGTTCGCTTGCGCCTGACCGCCACGTGCGTTCAGTCGGGTAGCTTCGGCGTCGTAAGCGTCGGCTGCGGCCTGCTGCCTCGGCACGATGAAGTCGTGCGGTTGCGCATTGTGGCGCGCGATCTCGGCGTTGATCGAATCGAGCGCCTGCTGCTGCGCCTCGCAGCCCTGTGGAGGTCCCGGCGCAGCAGCGCTGACGGCGAGCGACGTCCCACCCGCGACACCGAACAGCAGGAGAACCACGGACAACAGCAGGACCAGGGACCGGGTCAAGGCCGGCGGCCCTCCCGGATCCTTCAACGCGTCACGCTTCATCTCGATACGGATCACCCACTTTATGCCGACGTGGGGAACATCCTGAAGGCCCCGGTGCTGATGGGCCAATCGGCGCTGCGACTCGACAACGTCGTTCTACGAACTCGGATTCGCACCGTGATCGCGATCGGAATGCTCGCGTGGGCGGCGTCGTTGGTTGCCGATATGCCTACCGGAATCATCTTGATGGCGCGCCCCGACGCCGCCAATCTTGTCGACGATGTGATCGCGCAAGCCCGCGGAGCTCATGAGCACGGTGTCACCCAGGTGTGGCTGCCCCAGCAACAGAACTACGACGCGATCGCGCTGGCGGCCCTCGTCGGCGCCGCCGTGCCCGGGCTGGGCGTGGGGACCTCGGTGGTGCCCATCAACCCGCGCCACCCGCTGATCGTCGCCTCGCTGGCGCAGACGGCACAGGCCGCCGCGCACGGCAACTTCAGCCTCGGCCTCGGTCTGGGCGCCCGCCAGATCGAGCGCCAAGCTTTCGGCACCGACTGGTCCAACGGCATCACCCGGTTACGGGAGCATCTGACGATCCTCGGTTCGGTGTTCAACACCGCCGGCGTCGACTTCCACGGCAGCGAACTCAGTGCGAGCCCCACCTGGCCGGTACAGGTCCCGGGCGGAACGCCCATCCCGGTGTATGTGGCAGCGATGGGTCCAAAGGCGTTGCGGGTCACCGGCGAACTGGCGGACGGCACCTTGCCGTACCTGGCCGGGCCCCGAACCATCGGTGAATTCATCGTGCCGGAGATCACCAGAGCGGCGGCCGCCGCGGGACGTCCCGCCCCGCGCGTGATCGCCGCCGTGCCTGTGCTGGTGTCCGAAGACGCAGAGGGCGCCCGCGCCGTCGCTGCGCAACATCTGCGCTTCTACGAGAGCATCCCGTCGTATCGCAACGTGATCGCCAGGGAAGAAGTCGCCAGCGTCGTCGAACTTGCCGCCATCGGGCCGGAAGAACGCGTCGTGCAACAGCTACAACGCTATCGCGATGCGGGTGCCACGGATCTGGTGATCAGCCCGATCGACCGATCGGCGTCGGTGGACCGCGAGGCGTTGTGGAGAGTCACCGCCGCGGCGTGAACCGCCACTCACACCGGCAAGCCCATGCGACAGTTACCGGATGACAAGCGTCGCGGTGATCGGCGCCGGGCCGGGCGGGCTGGTGGCGGCGCGCTGGCTCCTGTCACAAGGGTTCGATCCCACCCTGTTCGAGCGCGGTCCGATGCCGGGCGGCCAGTGGGCAGCGTCGGAGGGATCGAGTGGCATATGGCCGGGCATGTACACCAACAGCAGTCGGACGATGACTACCTTCAGCGACCTCGAGCACGACAGCGACCTTGTCTACCTACCAAACCGCGACGTTCTCGACTACCTGCATCGCTACGCAACCAAATTCGGGTTGATGTCACGCGTCCGGCTCCGCAACCGGGTGGAGCTGGTTAGCCGGGACGACGGGCCCGGGTGGCTCGTGAGTCACGCCGACGGGACCGACCGCTTCGAGCGCGTGGTGGTCGCCACAGGTAGGTTCAATGTGCCGGCGGTGCCCGCCGTCGCCGGAGTGGAAACGTTCTCCGGCTGTGCGGGCGCCCGGCCAACGTTCGGCTACCGAGACGCCACAAGGTATCGCGGCAAGCGCGTTCTGGCCGCCGGTTGCGCAATCAGTGCGCTCGAAATCGCTTCCGAGCTGGCGCAACTCGGGGCGGCGCGCGTCGTCGTGACGCAGCGGCGGCAACGATACGTCGTCCCCAAGTTCATCGCCGGCGTCCCCACCGACCACCTGCTCTACACGCGCTACGGCGCGTTAGCCGAAGAGACCTTGCCGGCGGAAGAGATCGATCGCCTGTTGAAAGAGATCGTGGTCGAGGCGGCCGGAAGCCCCGAACAATACGGGGCTCCAGCGCCTGACCCATCGCTGTTTGCGGCCGGCGTGACTCTGAGCCAGCACTATCTTCCGTTGGTCGCCGAAGGCCGGATATCGGTGCGGCCGTGGATGAAAGCGGTCTCGGGCGCGACGGTCACCTTCGCCGACGACCGCGCGGAGGAGTTCGACGGGATCCTGTTCGGTACCGGTTTCGATGTTCAGCTGCCGTTCTTGAGCGACGAAATCCAGCAGATTCTGGACCTTGACGCGGTGCACCTGGACGCCGATCGGTTCACCTTTCACCCAAACCTGCCCGGACTGGCGCTCATGGGCATGTGGGATCAGGCTGGCGGATACTTTGTGCCGCTGGAACTCCAGGCCAGGTGGATCGCCTACACGTGGGGCGGCGTCATACCCGATGCACGTGAAGCGGACCAGCGACTGGCAATCGATGCCTACCGTGCTCGTCGGGGGTTGTCCCAGAAAACGCGACTGAACCTCGCCGCCATCACGTTCGCGAGAGCCGCTGGGGTGGAACCGTGCCTGGAAAACTGGCCGCAGCTGCGCCGCGCCCTGCTGTTCGGCCCGCTGGCGCCGAGCTGCTTTCGGCTGGAGGGGCCCGATGCGCTGCCCGACGCCCCGGATCGGTTCGCGCGCGAGGCCGCGCGATTCGGCGCCATCACGTCAAATGACATGACGGAGCGCGAAAAACGCGACTGGACAGCACTATTCTGCGGCGGTCGTTAGTCCGCGGCGGCGAGCACCTCGCGCACCGCCTCGTCCACGGTGCCCAGCAAGCCCGGGTCGATGCCGGCCCGGCCGCGAACCAGAATGGATGCCAGGTTGGTGGGCGGTAGTCCCTCGGCCGGGCACACGCCGTCGGGCAACCTGCCGATCATCGGCAGCAACGCCACCCCGAGCGCCGACCGTACCGCCGCATACAGCCCGGACAGGTCGCCGCATTCGGCGGCGACCTCATAGTCGATACCGTGGTTTTCGAGGATGGCGAACGCGGGTTCCCGCAACGTGCACGGTTCGGAGAAGATCACCAGAGGGAGTGGTTCCCGCGCCGGGAGCGCCAGCGCGCGTGCCGAAATCCATTGCAGGCGGACCAAACCGGACGCGTTAGCGCGGTCCAGGCCGGCGCCGTCGAGCATGATCGCCAAGTCGACGAGCCCCCGTTCGATCGAATCGGCCAGCGACACGTTGCGGTCGAGCCGGAAACGCACCCGCCGGTCGGGAAGCCGCTCACGCAGCAGGCTGGTAAGCCCCGCCAGCATCACGTCCGCGCCGTGCTCGGTGGCCCCGATCGTCAGGAGCCTGGGCTCGGTGGCGCCGAGGTCGTCGAGCGCCGTGTCATGTGCGGCCAAGATCGTGCGGGCATGCCGCAGCGCCCTCAGCCCGATCTCGGTGAAGACAATGCCGCGGCCGGACCGCTGGATCAGGGGCTCGCCGACGACCGCCTCGACCCGGCGCAGGTGTTGGCTGACCGCGGACTGGCTCAGGTGCAGCGCGGCGGCGGCGCGGTGAAATCCACCACAGTCGGCCACCGCGACGAGGCTGCGCAACGGCGCGATATCCAGCACCTGGGGCATAGCAGCACCATAGTCCGATCAGTACCGCTGATCAATAATCGTGTTACTGGACCAAATGTGGGCCTCCAATCCACCGCATTGATAAGAAATCGAGATCGGTCCCGATCAGCAATAATCGTTGGACTGCGCGGGCGAGCCTGGGCCAGCATGGGTCACATGGACCTGCCGCGCATGCCACTGACCACCGCGTCGGCGGTGACGTTCTTCTACGCCCTCGGTTATCCCATCGGGGTGCTGGCGGTGACCGCCATGACGCCCATGGCCGCGCTGGTGTTCCGCTTCGGTTTGGCCGCAATGGTTTTGGCGATATGGGCGGTGCTGGCCAAGGCGCCGTGGCCGCGGGGCGCGCAGTTGGGTCATGTCGTGGTGGTCGGCCTGCTGATCCAGGCCGTGCAGTTCTGCTGCCTCTACGAGGCCGTGCAGCGTGGATCGCCCGCGGTCCTGTGCGCGGTGGTGGTCGCGATGAACCCCGTCGCGACGGCCATCCTGGCCGCCGTGTTCCTGCGCGAGCCGCTCGGCCCCCAGCGACTGCTCGCGCTCGCCCTCGGTGTCCTCGCGGTGCTCGCCGCGTGCGCCAAGCGGTTGACGACCACCCACGGCGTGGACCCGGTCATCGTGCTGCTTGTCGTTGCTCTGCTTGGCCTTTCAGCGGGCGGCGTCTACCAGCAACGGTTCTGCACCGGCGTCGACTTTCGCACGATGAGCGCGCTGCAGAACGCGGTCGCGCTCGTTCCCGCGGCGGCGCTGGCGCTCCTCACCCCGTTCACCGTGCACGACGTCCGGCAGGCGGCGCTCGCGGTCGCCGGCATGGTGCTGTTGAACGCGACGCTCGCGGTGAGCCTCTACGTCCGGGCCATCAACACCCACGGTGCGGCTGCGGTCGCGATGCTGTTCGCCGTCATCCCCGCGGTCGCCGCGGTGCTGGCGTGGCTCATGCTGGGCCAGCGTCCCGACATCGGTGTCGGGGTCGGCCTCGTCCTGGGCGGCTTCGCCTGCTGGCTGAACAGCTGGGCTTCCCGCTCACGCCGGGTGGTGGGGGTGACTATCGAACCCGATCGGGCGGTGCGGGTGCCGTCGACCGTTGCCCAGGCGACTCCAGCGTCGTGCGGGTCGCCGTCGAGCCGCGCACGATAGCTGACCGGCGGAGCACCGATCCGCCAACTTGCCAGGCGGTTGTGCAACCTAGCGCGTGCTTTCGTCGGCCGTGTCACGGCGGGACTGCTGCAACCCGGGCGCGTCGGGGTCATCGTTCTGATGCTCGAGTTGTTCCTGCAGCTTGCGCTGTTCTTCGGTCGCCTGCCGGGCGTCGTCGGGCGCGGGCGGCGGGTCGAGATTGGCTTGCTGGTCCACGTGAGCTCCTCTGACCGGTGATGTCGCTCCAGGCAGGGTCTCCCGAATCCCGCGCCCCGAAACCTCGCCGCTAGCCGAGATGCGCGGACAGCAGCCAGGCCCGCATCGACTTGCGGCCGTTGCCCTCGTCGCGAATGTCGGTGCCGGCGAAGGCCTCGGATCCCTCCAGGAAGCTGTCGGGCACGTTGGCGTGGATGCGTGCCGGCCGGATCTCGTCGATGACCCAGTACTTGGCGACCACGTCGCGCAGCTCCTCCTCGGTCACCGCGTTGATCGGGCTCTCGGCCGGCACGCCCTCACGGTCGAAGACCAGCACGAAATAGGAGGCGCCCGACGCGGCCGCCCGCACGATGGATCGCTGATAGCCCTCGCGTAGCTCGACGGGCATCGAGTGGAAAAGGGTGCTGTCGACGATCGTGCCGAATCGACCGTCGTAACCGTCGAAGGCGCTGATATCCGCGACATCGAAGGTGGCATTGGTAAGGCCACGCCTGGCCGCCTTCTCGCGTGCCAAATTGATGGCGGTGGGCGACTGGTCCAAGCCCACCGTGATGAAGCCGCGCTCGGCGAGGAACAACGACACCGCCGCCTCCCCGCATCCGGCATCGAGCACGTCGCCGTGGAACTTCCCGGCCTCGATCAGCGCGGCGATCTCCGGCTGCGGCTCGCCGATGCTCCACGGCGGGCGGTTGCCCTCGCCCATCTCCGGGGCTTCGCCCCGGTAGGCGGCTTCGAACATTTCGTGAGTCGGTTGAGACATGAAACCTTTGTATCAACCGCACTGATATATGTCAATGGGGTTGATATTGCGAACGGCCGGCTTAGGGCAGCGTGGCGGTCAGGTAACCGGAGTCCTCGCCGAAGGAAGCCAGCTCGTCGTCGGGCACCTCGAACCCGTGGGCGGCGAAGGCCTCCTCGGTGGTCCGGATGTCGACCCGCCAGCCGTGCGCCGCCAGGTATTCGGCGGCGGTGTTGCGATCGCCGGTGTAGAAGAGCTCGGCCAGATTGATGTCGGAGCCCAGGCGTTGCGACCGCTCGGTCAGCTTCTGCGCCCAGTCCGCCGGGATGTTGCGCAGATCCATGTGCTCGGTCGCGATCCGGCTGCCCGGCGCGGACAACGCGACGACGTTGTCGAACAAGCGGTCCTGCGCCTCGGGTGGCAGGTAGACGAGCAGGCCTTCGGCGCTCCACGCCGTCGGCGCGCCGGCGTCGAAGCCGGTCTTGACCAGGGCGGCCGGCCAGTCCTCGCGCAGGTCGATCGCCACCGTGCGGCGCTCGGCGGCCGGCGCGGCGCCCAGGTCGGCCAGCACCCGCGTCTTGAACTCGATGACCTCGGGCTGGTCGATCTCGTAGACCACCGTGCCGGCCGGCCAGGACAGGCGGTAGGCACGGGTGTCCAGGCCCGACGCCAGGATGACCGCCTGGCGGACCCCGGATTGCGTTGCCTGCATGAAGAAGTCGTCGAAGTATCGGGTGCGGACCGTGATCTGCTCGTTCACGGCCTCGCGATTCAGCAGGGGATCGTCGGAGCGGTCGATTTCGTTGTCGAGGAGCTTGACGAAGACCTCGCTGCCCACGGCGCGCACGAGTGGATCGGCGAAGGGGTCGTTCAGCAGCGGCTCAGGCCCTTTCGAAGCGATCGCCCGCTGAGCGGCCACGGCCGTTGCGGTCGCTCCGACGCTCGAGGCCAGGTCCCATGTGTCGTTCTCGGTGCGGGCCACTACCCGACTCCTCTCCCTGGTTAGTTAGCTCATTTAAGCGATGCGGCCCACTCTACGCGCCCGTCGAGGGACCGACGGATCGACGATTTCCGGGGGGATGACTGCGGCGCGGGGACGTGTTGAGATCGGGTATGGCCGACGAGATCGAACTGAGCCCGAGGGACTGGGTGCGCGAGCAGACCGAGCAGATCCTCGAGCAAGGCACGACCGACGGGGTCGAGATCCTGGACCGGCCCGTCGTGCTGGTGACGGTGACCGGAGCGAAGTCCGGCAAGAAGCGGTACGTGCCGATGATGCGCGTCGAAAACGACGGCCGATACGCCATGGTCGCGTCGAAGGGCGGAGCCCCCGCACACCCGTCGTGGTACTTCAACCTCAAAGCCAATCCGGACGTGACGCTGCAGGATGGCGACAAGGTCTTCGCGCTCAGCGCGCGCGAACTCGAGGCGGACGAGCGCGAGCAGTGGTGGCAACGGGCGGTCGAGGCCTATCCGCCCTACGCCGAATATCAGGCGAAGACAGCGAGGCGGATACCGGTCTTCGTCCTGGAGTAATTCGTTGAACCGCAGGTGATTTCGACGTGCGGGCGCAACCCCGCGCCTCATTGCGCCCCCGAGCGCACTGCGCGGCAAAAGATTTGCGTTCGATATGCGCCTGGAAGGTCGGGTTGCGACCCGGTGGGCCGCCCCATACCGTCGATACGCATAGGCACGGCACGCTGAAGCGGGACAACGACGTTCGCGGCGGTGTGGGATCGATTGTGCCCGAGAGCGTTACGCTCCGCTCCTGGTGCGTTACGGGTGGCTACCCGAACGCGCCCCTCATGCATATCCCAGGGAGGGCCGATGCCACACGCCGGGCGGCCAGCTGAAAACGACACCGAGCGGGCGCAACCGGTTCGAGGCGACCGGTGGCGCGCGGCCATTCAGTACGACCTGCCGGCGTCGTTGGTGGTCTTTCTGGTGGCGCTTCCCTTGTCGCTGGGCATCGCGATCGCGTCCGACGCCCCGGTGCTGTCCGGTTTGATCGCGGCGATCGTCGGCGGCATCGTCGCAGGGCGCCTCGGCGGGTCACCGTTGCAGGTCAGTGGTCCGGCCGCCGGACTCACCGTCGTCGTCGCCGATCTGGTCGCCCAGTTCGGCTGGGCAGTAACATGTTTCATCACCGTCATCGCCGGGGCCCTGCAAGTGATGTTGGGAATCAGCCGAATCGCACGGGCCGCCTTGGTGATCTCACCGGTCGTGGTGCACGCCATGCTGGCCGGCATCGGAATCACAATCGCGCTGCAGCAGGTGCACGTATTGCTCGGCGGCCAATCGCAGAGCTCGGCCTGGACGAACGTCGTCGGCCTGCCCGCCCAAATCGTCGGCGCGCACCGGCCTGGGGTCGTGCTGGGCCTGCTCGTCATCGCCATTCTGATCGCCTGGCGCTGGGCCCCGGCCCGGGTGGCCAAGATCCCCGGCCCACTGGTCGCCATCGTCGCCGTCACCGTCCTCTCGGCCGCGTTGCCGTTCAACGTGTCCCGCATCAGGCTGGAGGGCTCGGTGCTGGAGGCGCTGCAGCTGCCCCAGCTGCCCGAGGGCGACTGGCGGGCGGTCGTGATCGCGGTGATCACCGTCACGCTGATCACCAGCGTTCAAAGCCTGTTGACGGCCGTCTCGATCGACCGCATGCACACCGGGGCGCGCACCGACTTCAACCGCGAGCTGATCGGGCAGGGCGCGGCGAATATGGCGTCGGGCGCGATCGGCGGGCTCCCGATCGCAGGCGTAATCGTGCGCAGCGCGGCGAACGTCAACGCGGGCGCCAAAACTCGCGCCTCGACGATCATGCACGGGGTGTGGGTCCTGCTGTTTGCCGTACCCTTCGCGGGACTGGTCGAACAGATCCCCACCGCGGCGCTCGCGGGGTTGCTCATCGTCATCGGAATCGAGCTGTTGAAGCCGGCTCACATCGAGACCGCCTCGCGTAATGGCGATCTCGCCGTCTATCTGGTGACGATCGTCGGCGTCGTCTTCCTCAATCTGCTGCACGGCGTGCTGATTGGACTCGCCGTGGCGGTCGTCGTCACCGGTTGGCGCGTGGTGCGGGCCAGGGTGGAAGCCAAGCCCGTGGATGGCGAATGGCACGTCTTGATCGAAGGCGCATGCACTTTCCTGGCCCTGCCCCGGCTGACGGGCGTGCTCGCGACGATCCCCGATCGCGCCGCGGTCACCATTCACCTGAGGGCAACCTACCTCGATCACGCGGCGCACCAAGCGATCAGCGACTGGCGACGCCGGCATGGCGCCACCGGCGGAGAGGTCAAGGTCCACGACGGGCCGATGGAACCTTATGGGCGCGTGCGCAAGTCGTCGAAAGCCAACCGCCCAGCGCATCTCAGTCTGGTCGAAGCGGACGCCGGCTAGGCGCTACTTCAGGTCCTCGGCGACCCGCTCCAGCGCGGCCAGGTGGTCGTCGACGGTCGCAAGCCCTGCGTTCATGGTGTTGACCGACAGGTGGGTGGCGCCGGCGGTTCGCCAAGCGGCGATGTCCGCGGACGCCTTGTCCGGGTTGCCGGTCCAGCTGACCCGGCCTTCCATGCCTAGGCTCTCCGCGTCCCGGCCTGCGGCCGCTGCGGCGCGCTGCACCTGTGCGCGCGCGTGGTCCAGACCGGGTCCCGGAGCGGTCATCGGGAACCAGCCGTCGGCGAGCCGCCCCGCGCGTTCCAACCCGCGGTCGGAGGCCGCGCCGATCCACACCGGAATCGGGCGTTGGGTGGGCAGCGGCGCGAGCCCCGCGGCGGTCACCGTGTGGTATTTCCCATCGAAGGTGACGGATCGTTCGGTCCACAGCCTGCGCAGGAGCTCGATCTGCTCCTCGGAGCGCCTGCCGCGATTGGTGAACGTCTCACCCAGCGCTTCGTATTCGACGGCGTTCCAGCCCAATCCGACGCCGAGCCGGAACCTGCCGCCGGTCAGCAGGTCGACCTCAGCGGCTTGCTTGGCCACCAGTGCCGTCTGCCGCTGCGGCAGGATGATGACGCCGGTCACGAGCTCCAGCGACGTGATCGCGGCCAGGTAGCCGAACATGACGAACGGCTCGTGAAACGTCGAGTCGATGTCGTAGGGGCCGTCCCAGCCCCGGTGCACGCCCGGGTCGGCGCCCACGACGTGGTCGTAGGCGAGGATGTGGGTGAATCCGAGCCCTTCGACCGCCTGCCCGTACGCGCGTACCACCGCGGGATCTCCGCCGAGCTCGGTCTGCGGGAACACGACTCCGACGCGCATTCGCGGTGCAACCAAGCCGCCGCGGATTTGCTTCCCGCGCGCGACGAAAAAGTTTGGGACGGTGCCGTCTTCGCGCCTCTCGGCAAGTGGTCGCTCGAAGCGACGGTTCTACAGGTGGTACCCGGGGGAATGTCCGACACCGTCTCGGTGGACAACGACCGCGGGTGCCCGGATATTTCCGCGCGCCCGATGATGGAGGGGTGACGACTGAAAAGATCCCGGGCGCGGTGCGGGTGGGAGCCTTCGAGCGGACGTTCGACGCCGAGCTGACCGCGCGCTACGACATCACGAAGCTTCCCGACGGCCCCGGGCGGGCCGCCTTCCTGGCCGAGCACGGGCCCGACATCCGGGTGGCGATCACATCGGGGCCGCCCGGCCTCGACGCCGACACGATCGCGGCGCTGCCCAATTTGGAGGTCATCGTCAACAACGGGGCCGGGGTGGACATGATCGATCTGCCCGCGGCGCAGCGCCGCGGAATCGGTGTCAGCAACACTCCCGACGTCCTGTCGGACACCGTGGCCGACACCGCACTGGGCCTGATCCTGATGACCCTGCGCCGTTTCGGCGCCGCGGACCGCTACGTGCGGGCGGGCCGATGGGTACGCGACGGCCCATTCCCGTACGGCCGTGACGTCAACGGTCTGCAGGTCGGGATCCTCGGCCTGGGCCGGATCGGCTCGGCCATCGCGACCCGTCTGCTCGGCTTCGACTGTGCCATCGCGTATCACAATCGCCACCGCATCGACGGGTCGCCGTACCGCTACGCCGACTCGCCGGTAGAGCTGGCCGAGTCGGTCGACATCCTCGTCGTGGCCACCACGGGCGATCCCCACACTCGCCACCTGGTCGACCGCACCGTCCTCGAGGCGTTGGGGCCGGAGGGTTACCTGATCAACATCGCCCGCGGCAGCGTCGTCGATCAGGACGCGCTCGTGGAGTTGCTGGCCGGCGGAGCCCTGGGCGGGGCGGGGCTGGACGTGTTCGCCGACGAACCCCACGTGCCGACCGAACTGTTGACGCTGGACAACGTGGTGTTGTTCCCGCACATCGGCAGCGCCACCGGCCGCACCCGCAGGGCGATGGCGCTGCTGGCGATCCGGAACCTGGAGAGTTACCTCGACACGGGCGAACTGGTGACACCTGTCCTTCGACCGCGCCGGTGACGGCGCAACGGCTGGTGTCAGATGCCTCACACCGGATGGCCCGCCCGCCGAATAACGGGTATCTGGCCATCCACCATGAGTGAGACGACCCAGCGCGAGCTCGGACAGACCGACAGCCCGATCGAGGACGAGCTCGAGGATGCCTTCAGCAGGATGCTGAGCGAGGGCACCCAGCGCCTGCACCGGACCTGGCGCGGCGTGCTGGTCACCGGCTTCTTCGGCGGCACCGAGGTGGGGATCGGGGTGCTCGCCTATCTGGCGGTGCTCGACGCCACGCACCGTCCGCTGCTGGCCGGGGTCGCGTTCTCGATCGGCTTCCTGGCCCTGCTGCTGGGGCGCAGTGAGCTGTTCACCGAGGGCTTCATCATCCCCGTCGTCACCGTGGCCGCCAAGCGCGCCAGCCTCCCGCAGCTGCTCAAACTGTGGGGCGGCACCATGTTCGCCAACCTCGTGGGCGGCTGGGTGATCATGTGGCTGATCATGACCGGGTTTCCCGAACTGCACGCACAGACCATCGAATCCGGCACCCACTTCGCCACCGCGCCGCTCTCGGGTCAGAGCATGGCGCTGGCCGTTCTTGGCGGCATGGTCATCACGCTGATGACCCGGATGCAACACGGCACGGACTCCGTGCCCGCCAAGATCGCCGCCGCCGTCGCCGCCGCCTTCCTGCTCGCCGGGCTACGGCTGTTCCATTCGATCCTTGATTCGCTGTTGATCTTCGGCGCGCTGGCCACCGGCCACGCACCCTTCGGCTATCTGACCTGGCTGGGCTGGTTCGCCTATACCGTGGTGGGCAACATGATCGGCGGCCTGCTGTTCGTGACGTTGCTGCGGTTGCTGCGCAGCAAGGACCGGCTCGAGGAGGAACGCGCCGAGGCCGAGTCCTCGTGACGAGCTCATCCGTGCGCGTCAAAGCAGTTGCGGCATAACCTCGCTCGCCACCAACTCCAGATGCGCCAGATCGGACAGATCAAGCAACTGGGTGTACACGCGCTGCACGCCGATCTGTTTCCAGGCGCCCAGGTTGTCGACGATCTCGGCGGGCGTGCCGACGAGCGGGCTGTTGCCGCGTAACTCGTCGAGGTCACGCCCGATCGCGGCGGCCCGGCGGGTCACCTGCTTGTCGTTACGCCCAGCGCACAGCACGAAGGCGCTCGAGTAGACCATCGAGTCGGCCGGCCTGCCGGCCGCGGCGACCGCCTCCGCCACGCGTTGATACTGCTTCTCCGCCACGCCTATCGGCGCGAACGGAACGTTGAACTCGGCCGCGTACTTCGCCGCCAGCCGCGGCGTCCGCTGGGCGCCGAGGCCGCCGATGACGATCGGTGGGTGCGGGCGTTGCGTCGGCTTGGGCAGCGCCGGTGACCCGGCGATGGTGTAGTACTCGCCGGCGTAGTCGAAGGTCTCACCGGGCTCGGTCGCCCACAGGCCGGTCACGATGGCCAGCTGTTCGCTGAGCCGGTCGAACCGCTCGCGCAGCGGGGGAAACGGAATCCCGTACGCCTGATGCTCCTTCTCGAACCAGCCGCTGCCCAGGCCGAATTCGACGCGCCCTGAGCTCATCTCGTCCACCTGGGCCACCGCGATGGCCAGCGGACCCGGATAACGGAACGTTGCGGACGTCACCAGGGTGCCCAGCCGGATGCTCGATGTCTCCCGCGCGATCGCACCCAGGGTCACCCAGGAATCGGTGGGGCCCGGCAGGCCGTCGCCGCTCATCGCCAGATAGTGGTCGGACCGGAAGAACGCCGCGAAACCCAGCTGTTCGGCGGTCTGGGCAACCGCGACCTGATCGGCGTAGCGGGCGCCCTGCTGCGGCTCGATGAATGCTCGGAATTCCATAGGATCCCTCTGTATATCGTTGTACGGCAAGCCGATTCCCAATGTGTATCCGCCTGTGGCCAAAGCGAGACGGCCAACAAGTTAACACCACGCCCGCAACTGGGTATGCCCTTAGCATGACCTCACTACTTCCACCCACGGTCGTGACGCCCGCGCGGCTGACCTGCGCCGGTGCCGCTGACGCCGTTACGGCGGCCGAACTTCGCCGCGCCCTGCGCCGGTGGCTTCAGGACGTGACTGAGGCCCCCGCGGAGGTACGCGACGACATCATTCTGGGCGTCAACGAGGCCTTGGCCAACTGTGTCGAGCACGCCTACCGGACCCACCGCGCGGCGGGCACCATGAAACTGCAGGCAAGCCACGATCCCGCCGCCCAGTCGATCAGCGTGTGTGTCAGCGACCGCGGATCCTGGCACCACCCCTCGCCGCAGCGCCTCAGCGATCCCCACCGATCCCGCGGCATCATGCTGATGCACGCGCTCGCCGACCACTGCACCATCAATGCCCGTCCCAACGGCACCACGGTGTGCCTGGACTACACCACCAGGCCCCAGGCGGAGGCGTCCTAGGCCCCATCCGCTACACGCCGACGGCGCGTTCCAGGTCCTTCAGCGACGTCTCCAAGTGGCCCAGCAGCCGCTGCAGGTGCGGGACGCTGCGGCGGCAGCCCACCAGGCCGAAGTCGAGGTTGTCGGCATTGTTGGTCACGGTGATGTTGACCGCCTGGCCGTCGAGCGGGATGGACAGGGGGTAGTTTCCGTCCAGACGCGCGCCACGCCAGTACAGCGGCTCGGAGGGGCCGGTCGACACGTTGGAGATGACGATGTTGAACGGCGGTGACGCCGCCGACAGGTAGCCGGGGATCAGCCCGAAGAACAGGCCACCGATGTTGAATGCCGACAGGGCCAGTTGCTGAACCGGGGGCAACTGCTGGAACACCTCTTTGGTGTCGCGAATCGAGGTGCTGATGATCTCGAGACGCCGCGCCGGGTCGTCGAGATCCGTTGCCAAGTTGCACAAGAACGTGCCGACCTGGTTGCCCCCGCGGTCGTCGTCGGCCTTGCGGAGATTGACCGGCACCATCGCGGTCAGGGGGGCGTCCGGGAGTGCGCTCTGCTCGAGGAGGTAGGCGCGCAGGGCCCCGGCGCACATGGCGAGCACCACGTCGTTGATCGTCACTTCGGCCGCGGACTTGACCGCTTTGATCCGGTCCAGCGACCACGACTGTGCGGCCACCCGCCGGGCGCCGCCGATCCGGACGTTGAACATGCTTCGCGGCGCGCGGAAGGGCAGCGTGAGTTGTTGCTCGAGGAGTGCGGCCCGCGCCAGCTTCAGCGTGGACGGCGCCAGGGCGAGCGCCGAACCGGCGGCGCCCCCGGCACGCCCGAGCAGCGACCGGCGCTTGTGCCCCCCGCTTCGCTTGCGCGGCCGGAGGGTCCACGGGACGCGCACTTCGTCGTCGTGCGGGTCGGGAGTGAAGGCGCGCTGCACCAGCCGCATCGCGGACACGCCGTCCATGAGGGAGTGGTGGTACTTGGTGTAAACCGCGTACCGGCCGTCCTGCAGTCCCTCGACCAGGTGGGCCTCCCACAGCGGGCGGTGCCGGTCGAGCAGGCTGCCGTGCAGCCGGGACGCCAGTTCCAGCAGGTCGCGGACCCGGCCCGGCTCGGGGAGGGCCGAGCGGCGCAGGTGGTAGTCGAGCTCGACGTCGTTGTCGAACGACCACGCGAGGTTGGTCAGACCGCCGAAGAAGGCAGGGTGCTTGCGGAACGTCGGTTGCACGTCCGTGCACTCGACCATGGCCTGGTAAGACTCGCGGACGAAATGGGGCCCGGCGTCCTCGGGCGGCTCGAAGAGTTGCAGCGATCCCACGTGCATCGGGTGTTCGCGCGACTCGCCGATGAGAAACAGCGCATCGGTCGGCGATATCGGTTCCATGGTCAACCCCGTTCTTTCGTTGCACCGTCCGCGCGGTACACGCCCATGTCGTAGTAGCCGCAGCGCGCGTTTGCTAATCGCGATTCACGACCCGATTCCGGCGGTGGGCCGAAGCGCTTGCGGCCGCGGCCGTTTGGCCTACTGCGACTCGCGGAAGGCGGCGGTGATCTCGGCGACCCGGGGGTCGGCCCGCAGTTCCTCGAGAGTTGCCGGCAGCGGAAGCCGCCAGTTCGGATACTCGTCGATGGTTCCCGGCAAGTTGGGCTGGCGGGGTTCGGCCAGCACGTCGTACGGCGAAATCAACTTCAGGCGGCTGGGGGTCGCCGCCAGCAATCGGTGCATCGCGGTGATGATCGCGGCCTCGTCCGGATTGGTGCCCGTCAGGAGCCCCTCGGCGCGCAGCAGCTGCAGCCACTCGGCCCGTTCCTTGTCGGCCACCGACTGTTCGCCCGCCACGTCGTCGAGCCGGCCGAGGTCGGCGCGGGCGCGCACGTGTTCGCCGCGCAGAAATCCGGCCGCCGTGGGCAGGTCGTGGGTGGACAGGCTGGCCGCCGCCCGCGACGGCCACCTCGCCGGCGGAAGCAGGGGCTCGTCGGGCGCGGACTGGTCGCGGGTGAACCAGGACACCGCGCACCCGAGCATCTCGTTGTCGGCCAGCGCCTGGGTCACCTCCGGTTCGACGGTGCCGAGGTCCTCGCCGACGACGGTGGTCCCAGCCCGGTGCGCCTCCAGCGCCAGGACCGCCAGCATGACGTCGGCGTCGTAGTGCACGTAGGTGCCGCGATCCGGGCCGTCGCCCGGGGGAATCCACCACAGCCGCCACAGCCCGGCCACATGGTCGATCCGGAGACCGTCGGCGTGGCCGAGCACCGCGCGCAGCATGTCCCGCAGCGCGGCATAGCCGGTGGCGGCGAGGCGGTCCGGCCGCCACGGCGGCAGTCCCCAATCCTGTCCCCGCGGGGTGAAGTTGTCCGGCGGAGCCCCGACGCTGACCCCCGCGGCGAGCACGTCGGCCAACGCCCACGCGTCGGCGCCGTTCGCGTCCACACCGACCGGCAGGTCGTGCAGGACGCCGAGCGCCATGCCCGCGTTCCGTGCGGCGTTGCGCACCGCGGTGAGCTGCTCGTCGCAGCGTTGCTGCATCCAGGTATGGAACGCCACCCGCGGCGCCAGCTCATGGCGGGCCGCCACCACCGCCGGCCCGGCGACGTCACGCAACGGCGCGGGCCAGCAGGTCCACCGGCCGCCGTGGCGCTCGGCCAGCGCGCAGTACGTGGCCCAATCCCGCAGCCCCGTCCCGGCGACCGATTCGTCCAGTGGGCTGGGGCGGCCTTCGGCGCGCCACAGCAACTCCAGGGCCGACCGTTTGGCCGCCCACACCAGGTCATAGTCGATGCGCTCGGTGGTCGCGGAGACCCGGAGCGCGTCCACCTCCGCACGGGTGTCCGAATCGGCCCGGCGGTAGGCGTCGAGGTCCTCGACCCGTAAGGCCAGCGGGTTGGCGAACCGCCGGCTCGACGGGGTGTAGGGGGACGGCTGCACCGGATGCGTCGGTCCGGGGGCGCTGAGCGGGTTGAGCAGTACCGCGCCTGCCCCGTGCTCGGAGGCCGTCCACTCGACGAACTCCCGCAGGTCGCCCAGGTCACCCACGCCCCAGGACCGCGCCGACCGCAACCCGTAGAGCTGCAGCATCCAGCCCCAGGTGGCCGGCGTCGGCGGCACCCGCGGCGGCGCGGCCACCAGGGTGGCTTCCTGGCCGTCGCTCAGGTGCAGCCGATACCAGCCCGCGGCCAGGTCACCGGGCAGCTCGTCGTGCACCTCGATTTGGTCGCCGTCCTCGGCCACCAGCAGGGCGGCCCGGGGCAGCGGCCGGGGACGCCCGTCCACCCGTACCGCCACCGTCGGCGCCAGGGCGCCGGCGCGGTCCCGCTCGGCCAGTCGGGCCAACTCGCGGCGCCGGTCGGCTTCGGTCGCGGCGTCGACGTCGAGCAGGCCGAGCACCCGGATGACGACGTCGGCGTCGACCTCCACCGGCTCTCGCCGCTCATTTCGGTAGGAGGTCGCCACCCCGTGTGCCGCGGCCAACCGGCGAAGGTCATCGGGGACCGGTTTGGGTTGGGCCGTCAACGCGACGGCCCGGGTGGGGCGCCTGCGGGGGCGGTGGGGCGGCAGCGTTGCTGGAGCACACCGCCTATATACCCAGGCCGGCGATTCTCACACGCGGCCGTCGAAAACCGTTTCGTGGCAGTGGCTTTCACCTATCGGCTACGAAACAGGCGCGTGGTCAACGGGTTTGAGGTGTCTGAGCGGGCCGGCTACCTGACGTCGTCGGCCAGCTCGCGGGCCTCCCGCTCGCTTTCCACCGCGGGCCCGGACCCGGGCAGCGGTTGCCCGGCCACCTCCGGGGTGAACAGCAGCGTGACGGCGCCCACCAGGCCGCCGACGATCAGCATGTAGGCGGGCGCCATGACGTTGCCGGTACCCGACACCAGCGCCTGGGCGATCAGCGGCGTGGTGCCGCCCACGGCCGATATCGAGATGTTGTACGAGATGGCCAGCGCCCCGTAGCGCACGTTGGTGGGAAAAAGCGCAGGCAGCATCGCGGGTGCTGTGCTGTCGAAGCACAGCTCCATCAATCCGATCAGCAGCACGCCGAGGAAGATCACCGGGTAGATGCTGCCGAATCGGATGAGCAGGAACGCGGGAATGGAACCCACGACCAGCAGCGCGCAGCCGGTCCACATGATCGGTTTGACGCCGATGCGGTCGGACAACGCGGCGACCAGCACCACGGTGACCATCAGGATCGCCAGCGTCACCACGATCATCACCAGCCCGGCGGTGTGACCGACGCGCACGAACAGTTTCAGGTAGGTCGGCAGGTAGCCGGTCAGCATGAAGTCGGCCACCTGTGAGGTCAGCACCAGCGCGGCGCAGATCAGCAGGCCGCGCCACTGGTCGACGACCGTGCGCCGAAACTGCTGCCGGCCGCTCTCGGGCGGGTGCCCGGCGTCCGTCGCCGTTTCGTACGCGGAGGACTCCTCGAGCCGCAGCCGCAGGAACAGCGCGAACAGGCCGAACGGCAGGCCCAGCAGCAGCGGAATGCGCCAGCCGTACGTCAGCATGTCGTTCTCGGGCAGCCAGGTCTGCAGCCCGGTCACCAGCATCCCGGCGAGCACGAACCCGACCAGATTGCCCATCGGCAAAAACCCGACCATCATGCCGCGTTTGTGGTCGGGGGCCTGCTCGACCAGGTAGGTCATCGCGCCGACGTACTCGCCGCCGGTCGACAGGCCCTGAAAGATGCGGGCGATGACGAGCAGGATCGGTGCCCAGATGCCGATGGCGCTGTAACCGGGCAGCAGGCCCGTCACGGTGGTGCTCACGGTCATCATCAGGATGGTGACGACGAGCACCCGGTGTCGTCCGATGCGGTCGCCGAGCGGGCCGAAGATGAACCCGCCGAGCGGGCGCACCACGAAGGCTGCCGCCAGGGTGCCGAAGGTCGCGATGAGGTGGACGCCGCTGACGCTCTTACCGGGAAAGAACACCTGGGCGATGGTGGTGGCGATGTAGCCGTAGACGCCGAAGTCGTACCACTCCATGAAGTTGCCGATGGCGGTCCCCATGATGGTCTGGCGCATGGCCGGGTCGGCGACCCGGATCTCTTTGCGTGCCCATTTCCTCCGGCGGCCCCGTGCACTCATCGACGAATTGCGTACCCAGAAGTTGCGCGGGCCGAACAAATCTCACTCCCAACCGGCTCTATCGTCTTCATCGACCGGTGGCCGATGGTAACGACCCGGGCCGGGTGCGCGAGAACTCACTGACCTTTCAGGCTGCCGATGCGAAGCGAGAAATCCTGCGGCGCAGACCGTTCCTGCGGCGCGGACTGCGCGGTGGCCTCGACGTCTTCGACATAGCGTTGGGGGTCACGGTCGACGATCGGCAACCCTTCGGTGGTGGGATGTTCGGCCATGAAATCGCTGTATTGCCGCCCCAGCGCTTCGCGGAGGCCGATGGGGGCGGTCCGACGGAAGTCCGACAGCCCTTCTCGCTCCTCTTCCCCCATGTGGTCGTCGTTGGCCTCGCGGGTGCGTCCGACCGCGGCCCACCACTGTTCGGTGCCGACCTGGGCGGCGTCGGCGTCGCGCACTCCGTCGCGGATGTCGTTGTGGTCCCCGATGGCGTCGAGCGTCTCGCCTTCGGCCTCGTCGGAGCCGCGCCTGAGCAACTGCGGATAGAAGATCTTCTCTTCGACGTAGGCGTGGACGTCCAGCTTGTCGGCGAGGGGACGCCACACCCGCGCCAGCGCGGCCTGGTCCGACGGTGTCTGCGCCTGCAGGTAATCCAGCTTGGCGAACTGTTCGCGGAACCACTCGTGGTCGGCGAGGATCAACATGGTGATGTCGGCCATTGCGGCGGCCCACCTCCTCACCGTTACGGTTCGCGGCCATGGTGTCCCATGGCGGCGGAACCAGTCAACCGGGGAATGCGCCGGCGGGGCGGCGCACACCGTGCGGATACACTAGGTCACCAGCGTGGCGATCGACAGCGATCGCACGCCGCTGAGCCCCACCGATGTCAGAGGTTGTTTGTGCCGGAAAACCGCAGTGAGCCCACAAGCCTGAAGCCGCATTTCGAGGACGTTCAGGCGCACTACGACCTGTCCGACGACTTCTTCGCGCTCTTCTTGGACCCCACGCGGACCTACAGCTGCGCCTACTTCGAACGTGACGACATGACCCTCGAAGAGGCGCAGTTGGCGAAGGTCGACCTGTCGCTGGGCAAGCTCGGGCTACAAGCGGGTCAGACGCTGCTCGACATCGGCTGCGGCTGGGGCACCACCATCGTCCGGGCGCTCGAGCGCAATGACGTCAACGTCGTCGGCCTGACCCTGAGCCGCAACCAGCAGGCACACGTGCAGCAGCGTTTGGACCAGCACCCCAGCCCGCGCAGCAAGCGGGTGCTGCTGCAGGGCTGGGAGCAGTTCGACGAAAAGGTGGACCGGATCGTGTCCATCGGCGCCTTCGAGCACTTCGGTCGGGACCGCTACCCCGACTTCTTCAAGATGGCCTACGAGGCGCTGCCCGCCGACGGGGTGATGATGCTGCACACCATCATCAAGCCCAGCGACGAGGAATTCGCCGAGCGCGGGCTGCCCATCACCATGACGAAACTGCGGTTCATGAAATTCATCATGGATGAGATCTTCCCGGGCGGTGACCTGCCGCAAGCTAAGAACGTCGTCGAGCACGCCGAGCGGGCCGGCTTCGGCCTGGGTCTGTACCAGCCGCTGCGCCTGCACTACGCACGCACCCTCGACACCTGGGCGGCCGCGCTCGAGTCCCGCCGCGACGAGGCCATCGCGATCCAGTCCCAAGAGGTCTACGACCGGTACATGAAGTACCTGACCGGTTGCGCCGACCTCTTCCGCGAGGGCTACACCGACGTCGCGCAGTTCACCCTCGTCAAGGGCTGACCATCCGGACACGCCGGCGCGGGACCCGGATCGGTTTATCGGCGCCGGACCCGGGGTAAAACCACGAGCAACAACCTGACTCGGTACGCACCGACTTTCCTCGGCGCGAAACCGCAGGGAAGGATTGATCGTGAGTGCCAAGCATCGAATGACCGCGACGCCGCAGCAAAGACCGTCAGCTGATCTGGCCGCGCGCCGGCGGTCGGCCGTGGTAGGCCTCTGTGACGTCGTATCGGCCTCGATGGTGTGTGCGGCGGCGTGTGCGGTCCTGGTGCTCAACGCGCCCCACGACGAGAAGCGCACTGTGGAGGCGAGCCAGGAGCCGCCGGCCGCATCCCAGCCCGTGCGGCAGGAGGGCACGGTGATCGCCGTGTCGGAGGGCTCGGTCACCGCGCGCAGCGCGAACGGCTACACCCAGACCTATCGCGTCACCCCCAACACCACACTCATCGCTCACGGCCAACCCGGCAGCGCCGCACCGCATTTCACCGTCAACGACCACGTCGAAATCGTCGGAACCATTCAGGACGGCACCGCCCTGGCCACCGCGGTGGCCGACCGCGACGCCGGGCGCGGGGACGGACCGCCGATGGATTACCTTGACGGGCAGGTCGTTCCGGCCGGCCACACCTGACACTCGCCCGCCGCGGGGGCCGAATTCGTCAACGACGCTGCCGCGCAACGTGTCCAGCGCGCGACGCATTCCACTGCCGCCCCCTTCTCCTGGCGGGTTGCGCGGCCTAGTCTGTATGCCATCCAGCGCCAGAGGAGGCCCCGTGAGCGACCACGAAGTGAAGATGATCGTCCTGTCGACCGATGACCTCGACGAGTCGATCCGGTTCTACAGCGAGACCCTGGGCATGCCGCTGAAGTTCCGCGACGGAGCGCACTTCGCCGCCCTCGACGGCGGCCCGGTCACGCTCGCGCTGGCGACGTCCGTGGACCATCCCATACCGGGTCAGGTCGTCGTCGGTATCAAGACCGCCGACGTCGACGCCGCGGCCAAGGCGGTGGAGGCCAGCGGCGGCGGCATCGTCAAAGCCCCCTACGACGACGCGCACGAACGCCGCGCCGTGGTCTACGACAACAAGGGCAACGGCCTGGTGTTCTACAAGTCGCTGGGCCGCTGACCAGCGAACTCATTTGCCGGTGCGCTCGCGGTGCTTGCACCCCGGCCAGCAGCACGGCCGGCGCTTGCCCTCTTCCAGCTCCTCCTGGGTCCGGCGAATGCGGCGCCGCCTGGTCGCCTCCTGCTTGGCGTCCTCTACCCAGCAGATGAACTCGTTGCGGGCCAACGGTGTGATGTCGTTCCACGCGGCGAGCGCCGCGGCGTTGGCGATCAGCGAGTCGCGCAGGTCCGCGGGAAGCTCGTGTACGACTCCGCCGGGTACCCGCTGACTGGTCATCGAGCTAGGCTAACCCGCCGCTGAGGTTCGACGGTGATGCCGGCGGTCACGCCGGCGAGGCTCGGTCGAGCCGTTGTCGACGGCGATGATGCGCGGCTCCTCCGGCAAGCCGGGCAGCCGGCGCAGCGTCCGACCGGGTTCAGAGTGGCAATCAGGTGGGCTCGCCGGCGGCGGCTAGGAAGTCAAATGCGCGCTGTCGTCGTGCAATTCGTCGCGGCGCAAGGTCATCGGAGTGAGGTCCGGGACATCGCCCCCGGCGACCACGGCACGGGTGATCGGGGTGAGCGTGCGGAACAGCGTTTCCACCTCGTCGTCGGTGAGCGCGTCGAGTGCCGACAGGGAAAGCGCATCGGTGGACCGTTCGATGTGCTCTTTCAGTTCGCGGCCGGCCGCGGTGAGCGAGCCGCCATCACCGAGCAGTCCTCGCTCGGCCAGGCGCCGCTCGTGGTGCGCCCACGCGGCCTCGTCGTAATCGCGGGTGCGCGCGATGTACTCGCGGGGCACCCCGCCCGCGGCGGCATGCAGGACGTTGGATTCCCGGCCCGAGATGCCGGCGGCGGCCAGCACCGCCACGTGCCCGTCGCCGCGGTGCTCGCGCAACAGCGTCGTCGCGTGCCATAGCGCGGCCAGCGGATCCTCCGGCCAGGGCAGCGCCAGGTTCGCGGCGAACAGCGGACGGCCGTCGAGCCGCGCCTGCCGTGCCGCCTTTCCCGCCAAATCCGCTGCCGTTCGGACGTTTTGGTCCGCGTCCAGTCCGTAGCGGCGCAGCGCGGCGACGGCGGACTCCTGCCGGGCGCGCAACGCCGCGTCGGGGCCGGCGACCTGCCAGGCCGCCGGCAGCGCCTTGGCGACCCGTTCGGGGGCGAAGTTGTAGAAGACGGCGGTGACCACCTCGCGCGGCACCATGCCCAGCGGTGCCGACCGGGCCGCGAAGTAGCCCATCCAGAAGCCGCGGTAGCCCAACCCGTCCAGCGCCGCACGCGCCTCCGGCGCGAAATATGTCACCGCATGCACCGGCTCGAACCTGTCGAAGAAGCGCCGCGCCAGCACCGGTTCTCTTTGCACCGTCGCAGTTAATCACACGTGCCGGATCGGGCGGCCCCGCTGTGACGGACGGCCCGCCGAATCACCCGGTGGCTCAGAGCCTCAGCAGGCGCTCGGCGTTGCGGTGGGCAATCTTTTCCCGATCGACTTCGCTGATGGGCATCCGATCGAGAAACTGCCGGCAGGCGTTGATGTTTCCGTAAGGGTAGTCGGCCGTGAACACGACCCGGTCGATCCCGATGACGTTCACCATCGCGAGGTAGGCGTTGAACGACAGACTCCAACTGGGATCCATCGCACCGGGTTCCTGGGTGAAGAAGTCGCCGGCGAGTATGCCGCCGTAGAAGTTCTCCCGAAGGTATTCCTTCACGGTGCGCTTGAGGCCGGTCACCTCTGGCGTGAACGAGTAGTCGGTGCGCCATCCCATCCAGCTCAGCGCCTCGAAGTGGTGGCCGACGATGATCTGCAGCCGGGGGAACCGGTCGAACACCCCGCCCAGGATCAGCCGCAGGCAGTGCACACCCGTATCGAGATGCCAGCCCACCCCTGCGCCGGCCAACCGGGCCGACACTTTCGGGTCAAAGCCCGCGTAGTAAGCGTCGATGACCGGCTGCGGAGGCATCGTGGGATGCAAAAAGATTGGCACGCCCAGTGTTTCGGCGGATTCGAAAACCGGCCAGAAGAAGGTGTCGTCGAGATAGCGGCCGTTGATGTGACCGTTGATCAGGGCACCCACGAAGCCATGATCACGGACGGTGCGTTCGAGCTCGACGGCGGCCGCCGCCGGGTCGCGCATCGGCAGGGCGGCGAAGCCGCGGAAGCGGTCCGGGTGCCGGCCGATGGCGGCCACCACCGCGTCGTTGGCCCGGCGGGCCAGCTCGGCGGCCCTCGCGGGTTCCAGCGTCTCGGGGCCGGGGACGGAGTGCGAGAGGATCTGCATGTCGACGCCCGCGGCGTCCATCGCGGCGATCCGGCCCTCGCCCAGGTCGTTGATGCCCGGCGGCCATTCCCCTTCGGCCCCCGGTGAGCCGTAACCCGCCTCCTTCAGCAGTCCGGTCGCCGCGTTCTGGTGTTCTTCGCCTATCGCCGGGAGCTTGTAGTGCTCTTCGAAACCGATGACCTTCATTCGTCTCCTCTCATCCATGCACACCTACGACACCGGGCCGCGGAGCGTTCACCGGGGTACCCGGCCGGGACGGGGTTTGTCATTCCGGCGGCAGTCCGTGGGGTGCCGGAGACACCCGCATAGTCTCGAACCGTGACGATCCCGTACGACGAGGCGCTGCGCGAGCGGATCAGGGACCACCTGGCGGCCCACGGCCGTCGCGAGGTGACCGACCCGACGAGGCGGCACGCGGCGGTCGCCGTGGTGCTGGTCGACTCGACCCCCGGCGAGGACCGGGTGGATCCGGCGCCGGTGGACGAGTGGATCGGTGGCCGCCCGATGCCGGAACCCGGCCTTGACGGCAGGATGGTCGGCGTATCCGGCGGTGCGGCGTTTCTATTGTGCCGCAGGGCGTCTCGCCTGAATTCTCACGCCGCGCAATGGGCGCTGCCCGGTGGCCGGCTCGATCCGGGGGAGACCGCGGTGGACGCGGCGCTGCGGGAAATGCGCGAGGAGGTCGACATCGACCTGCCGGGCTCGACCGTGCTCGGCCTGATGGACGACTACCCGACCCGGTCCGGGTACGTCATCACGCCGGTCGTGATCTGGGGCGGCGGTCGCCTGGATCCCCGGCCGGCGCCCGACGAGGTGGTGGCGGTATACCGGGTGGGGTTACACCAGCTGCAGCGCGACGATTCCCCGCGATTCATCTCGATCCCGGAGAGCCCCCGCCCGGTGGTGCAGATCCCGTTGGGCAACGACCTGATTCACGCCCCCACGGGTGCCGTGCTGCTGCAGCTGCGGTGGTGGTGTCTGGAGGGTCGTCACGACCCGGTCGACGAGCTGGAGCAACCGGTCTTCGCGTGGAGGTAGCCCTCGGCGGGCTGCGGCACCACCCGGTGCTCTCGCGGCCGTCATGTGACGGACGCTGAGTGTTTGTCTTGCGGTCACCGGCGGGCGGATTGGGTCTGCAAGCCTGAACCGACGCTGCGGGACCAAGGAGCCGCCGCGGCGAGGAAAGGGCGGCCATGACAGAGCACTTACGCGCCTACAACAGCCTGTGGCAGGTTCGTAGCGACTCGTGGTGCCGGTTGGAGGAGGCCGCGGATCGGCTGATGCGACCGACCACCACCGGGACGCTGAAGGACAAGTGGGCGAACGCCTGCCAGGAGCTGCTGGCGCGCCTGAGCACCCTGGAGCCCTACTGGGCCTACCCCGGCGCGCCCCAATTCGCCCGTATCCAGCGGCTTTTCGCGGCCGGCCACCACGACAAGTTCGCGCAGGCCGTCGCGCAGGTCAACCGGGCGCTGACCACCGAGTCCTACCGCACGGGAGACGTGGACAACGCCGGCGCCGACGAACTCGACATGTTCCCGACCGATCCGCGCCAGCTCATCGAGCACAAACCGGCTTCACCGCGCGACCGCCCCTACTTCGAAGTGCTGGTCGTCGAAAAGATGACGGAAGACCAGGAACGCGCGCTGCGCAACGAGGTTCGCAAATGGCGGCGCCCCGACGACGAATTCGTCTACGAGCTCGTGGTGGTGTCCAGCGGGGACGAGGCGCTCATCGCCGCGCGGCTCAACGTCAACCTGCAGGCGGTGGTGATCCGGCGGCGCTTCTCACACCAGTCGACCCGCGACCTGTCGGCGCTGTCCGAATTCGTCGACACCGCGGTGTCCGACGAGCTGAACGACCACCAGACACCCGAAGAACGCGCGCAGATCCTGGCGATCTCATTGACCGGATTACGGCCCGAGCTGGACCTCTACCTGATGACCGAAATCGAGGTCGAGGACATCGCCGGGCGGCTGGGCCAATACTTCCGCCGGGTGTTCCACGCCCGCGAAGGCATGCTCGAGCTGCATCTCTCGATCCTGCAGGGCGTGGCGGCGCGCTACCGCACGCCGTTCTTCAGCGCGCTCAAGGAGTACAGCCACCGGCCCACGGGCGTCTTTCACGCTCTGCCGATCTCGCAGGGCAAGTCGATCGTCAACTCGCACTGGATCAGGGACATGGTGGGCTTCTACGGCCTGGACGTGTTCATGGCGGAGACGTCGGCGACCTGCGGAGGCCTCGACTCGCTGCTCGAGCCGACCGGGCCGCTACGTGAGGCGCAACAGCTGGCCGCGCAGGCCTACGGATCGCGGCACACGTACTTCGTCACCAACGGAACCTCCACGGCGAACAAGATCGTCACCCAGGCGTTGGTGGCGCCCGGCGACATCGTGCTGCTGGACCGGAATTGCCATCAGTCGCATCACTACGGAATGATGCTGGCCGGTGCGAATGTGGTGTACCTCGAGGCGTATCCGCTCAACGAGTACTCGATGTACGGCGCGGTGCCGCTCCGCGAAATCAAGTCGAAGCTGTTGGAGCTCAAGCGCGCCGGCAAGCTCGACCGGGTCAAGATGATGTCGCTGACCAACTGCACCTTCGACGGCATCGTCTATGACGTCGAGCGCGTGATGGAAGAGTGCCTGGCCATCAAGGGAGACCTGGTGTTCCTGTGGGACGAGGCATGGTTCGCGTTCGCCCGCTTCCACCCGGTCTACCGGAAGCGGACCGCGATGGCCTCGGCACGGGCGTTGCGCGAGCGGCTGCAGGACCCCGGTTACCGGCAGCGCTACGAGGAGTATCTGGCCGCCGGCGGCGGCGAAACCCCTGGCGACGACGGCGTTGTGGACCGCCGGCTGATGCCGGACCCGGCGCGGGCCCGGGTGCGGGTGTATGCCACCCAGTCGACACACAAGACGCTGACCGCGCTGCGGCAGGGATCGATGATTCACGTCTACGACCAGGACTTCGACCAGAAAGTCGCCGAGCCGTTCCACGAGGCCTACATGGCCCACACCTCGACCTCGCCCAACTACCAGATCCTGGCGTCGCTTGACCTGGGCCGCAGGCAGGTGGCGCTGGAAGGGGTCGAGCTGGTGCAGCGGCAGATCGAGAACGCGATGCAGTTGCGCGACGCGATCGACAACCATCCGCTGCTCAGCAAGTACATGCGCTGCCTGCGCACCTCGGATCTGATCCCGGAGCCGTTCCGGCCGTCGGCCATCGCGCAGCCGCTGCGATCGGGGCTGCGCAACATGATGGCGGCCTGGGAACAGGACGAATTCGTGCTCGACCCGTCGCGGATCACGTTGTTCATCGGGCGCACCGGGTACGACGGCGACACCTTCAAACGCCAGCAGCTGATGGACCGCTACGGAATCCAGATCAACAAGACGTCGCGCAACAGCGTGCTGTTCATGACCAACATCGGCACCACGCGCAGCTCGGTCGCGTTCCTGGTCGAGGTTCTGGTGAACATCGCCACCGAACTCGACCAGAACATCTCCGAGATGAGCCTTGGCGAGCGCGAACACTTCGAGCGGGCGGTCTACCGACTCACCGAAATGTCTTTGCCGCTACCCGATTTCAGCGGCTTCCATCCCGCATTCCTGGACCACGCCGGGAGCGGACCGACGCCCGAAGGAGACGTCCGGCGCGGGTTCTACCTCTCCTACGACGACACCAACTGCGAATACCTGACCGGCGATCAGATCGACGAGCGGCTGGACGCGGGATCCGACGTCGTGTCGGCGACGTACGTAACGCCTTACCCGCCGGGCTTTCCGGTGCTGGTGCCCGGCCAGCTGTTCAGCCGCGAAATCCTGCAGTTCATGCGCGATCTGGACACCCCCGAGATCCACGGCTACCTACCGAACTTCGGCTACCGGGTGTACACCGAGAAGGCCATCGACATGGCCGGCCAGGCCGTCGGCCTGCCCTCCAACGGTCACCGCCCCACCGACGGTGCGGCCGCGCCGCAGAAGGCGCCGAAGAAGCCGGGCAAACGCGCACGGTTCACCGACGAGGGGAACGTGCCTGAGGTCGGCCAGGAGGAGTTGCTCGGTCAGCGGCAGCCCGGTGACGCGGTGAGCTCGGGGCCTTCTTGACCCCCGCGGAGAGCCGGTGTTCGATGACGGCCAACGCGCGCTCGGCCCATCGAATGTTCTCTTCCTCGAACGCGATTCCGCGCAGCAGGGTCAGGTAGGGGCCGACCCGTTCGGCGTGCGCCAGGTGTTGCCCTTCGTCGCGACCGTCGAGGATGCGCGCCCGCAACCGTTCGTAGCGTTGCAGTTTGGCCGTCGCCCACTGCAGGCGTTCGCTGATGAATTCACGCACGGCGGGGGTGTCGCCGATGTCCGCGGCCTGCACCTTGACCAGTAGATCGTCGCGCATCGCCAACGGCTTGGGTGGTTTCCCGGTGAACTCCCGGATCGCGTCACGGCCGGCGTCGGTCAGTGAGAACAGCCGCTTGTTGGGCCGGCGTTCCTGCTGCACGAGGCGCGCCTGGATGAGACCCTGCTCGGCAAGCCGGTCCAGTTCGCGGTACAACTGCTGCGGGGTGGCCATCCAGAAGTTCGCGACCGACGCGCCGAAGTCCTTGGCCAGGTCGTACCCGGATGACTCGCCCTCGAGGAGGGCGGCCAATACCGCATCACGCAGCGACACCCAAAGAGGCTACAACGATATGAGTAGTCAACAAAGTGATTAATCGCACTATGGACACGTCGCGGTGGACGGCATAGCGTCAACGACACTTGGCGAAACGAAATGCGAGGTGTCGGATGCATCCCTTCCGCAAGGCGGTCGAAGAACGCGACGAGAAGGGTATCCAGGCGCTGCTGGCCGACGATGTGGTGTTCACCAGCCCGGTGGCGTTCAAGCCCTACGTCGGCAAGCCCATGACGGCGGCCATCCTGCGCGGCGTGCTACGCATCTTCGAGGACTTCCGGTACGTCCGCGAGATCCATGACGGCAGCGGCCGGGACCACGCGTTCGTGTTCGAGACCGGCATCGCCGGGGCGCCCGGAGTCACGATCACCGGTTGCGACTTCCTGCATTTCAACGACGAGGGCCTCATCGACGACTTCATGGTGATGGTCCGGCCGCTATCGGGCGCGAAGGCGCTGTCCGAGGCGATGGGTGCGCAGTTCGAACGGATCCAGCGGGAGGCGCTCGAACTGGCCGACGAGTTCACCACTGCGTAGGCCCACATGCGAATCGGACTGGGCATCAACTATGCGGGCGGCTTCAAGGACGTGGCCGCCGAAGTGGCCGACCTCGAACGTGCCGGCCTCGACATCGTCTTCGTCCCCGAGGCGTATTCGTTCGACGCGGTGAGCGCGCTCGGCTACCTGGCCGCCAGCACCGACCGGGTCGGACTGGCCTCCGGGATCATGCAGCTCTACACCAGGACGCCCACGCTGACCGCGATGACGGCCGCCGGTCTGGACTACGTCTCCGACGGTCGGTTCACCCTGGGGCTGGGCGCATCCGGTCCGCAGGTCATCGAGGGCTTCCACGGTGTCCCCTACGACGCACCGATCGCCCGCACCCGCGAAGTGATCGACATCTGCCGCCAGGTGTGGCGCCGCGAGACCGTCCAGCACCAGGGCAAGTACTACACGATCCCGCTACCCGCCGGGCAGGGCACCGGGCTTGGCAAGCCCCTCAAGCTGATCAACAAGCCTGTCCGAGAACGCATCCCGATACTGATCGCGGCGCTCGGGCCGAAGAACGTCGAACTCGCGGCCGAGATCGCCGAGGGGTGGCAGCCGATCTTCTACCTGCCCGAGAAGGCCCAGGACGTCTGGGGGGAGGCGCTGGCCACCGGCCGGGCCAAGCGGGACCCCAGTCTGGGAGAGCTCGACGTTTTCGCGGGCCCGGCGCTGGCCATCGGCGAAAACGTGGACTCACTAAGGGAATTCGTCAAACCCCACCTCGCCCTCTACATCGGCGGCATGGGCGCCAAGGGCAAGAACTTCTACCACGCCCTGGCCACCAAGTATGGCTACGGGCCGCAGGCCGACCGCATCCAGGAGCTCTACCTGGCCGGCGACAAGGACGGCGCCGCCAAGGCGGTGCCCGACGATCTCGTCCGCGACGTGAACCTGATCGGCAGCCGCGAATTCGTGAGGGATCGCGTGGCCGCATTCGCCGAATCCGGGGTGACCACTCTCAACGTCGCACCCATCGCGTCCACACCGGCCGAGCGGATCAAGCTGATCGAGACGCTGCGCGAACTCGTCTGAGCGCCGACGCGCTAGCCCTGGCGATGAGCGTCGCCTCGGAGTCGAACCGCCCGGCTCACCGCCGTCAGCAACGCCAGTGCCGCCATCACCGCGAGGATGGTCGCCGACACCGTCGAGGCGACCGTTGTCAAGATCAGCGGCAGCCCGAAACCGATGTACGTCACCACGTAGAACGCACCAACGAGCCCGCCGCGCAGGCGTTTCGGCGCGGCGGCCTCCAGATCGATCAGCCCTTCGCGCAGACACAGGCCGGACGCGCACCCCAACACCAGGAACAGCGGCACACCCAGAGCCAGCGGCATGGCCGCCGGGGCGAGCGCGGTGACCGCGTAGCCAAGCGCGGCGAGCACCGCGCCCGCGGTGCCGGCCTGCGGCCCCCACCGGCGCGCCCGGGCGAGCACCTGGATCAGCCCGCTGACGCCATTGACGAGCAGCGTGGCCATGCCGGCGGCCATCGGAGCCGCCAGCCCGGTGTGCACGCGACCGGGAATCGCGATGAATCCCAGTGTCGCCGAGGCGAATACCCATGGCGCCAGGGGCATGGCCCAACTCAACGCCCGCGCCGCGCCCTGCTCGGCGGGCGTCGACGGCTCCCATACCTCGGCGCTCGACCTGGCGGCGCCCTCCGGGCGCCGTCCAGTGACGACCACGACGAGCATGGCCGCCACACCGATGGCGGCCGCGACGCCGAACGACAACCGGATGCCGGCGGGCCCGACTCCCGCGATCACCGCTCCCGCGAACGGGCCGATCGCGAAACCGGCCATCAACACCGCCCCGGCGGCGGCCGCCCCGGCGGGACCTTTGATATCCGACGCCCAGGCCGTGCAGGAACTCATGGCCAGCCCGACCCCGAGCCCGACGATCAGGCGTCCGATCAGCAGCGCGTCGTACTGCTGTGAGCACAGCATCGCAATCGTCCCCGCCACCGCGGTCGCCGAGCCCGCCAGCGCCACCGATCGCCGCCCGAACGCGTCCGACGCGCGCCCGCCGACGAGCAGACCGGGCAGCAATCCCAGCGCATAGACACCGAAGATCGCGTCGAGCGTGGCCGCGCTCAGATGCCGGCGAACGCTCAGCAACGGCATCAATGCGACGAAGTGGTTGGCGACCCAGCCGACGGACAACAACAGCACCAGCACACCGGCGAACACGCCCCGCGCCGCGAGCGGGCCGCCGGCCCTCGTCGTGACCAATGTCGACTGCGCTGGACCGTCGGACGGCGACACTGTCGTTTCCTTTCCTCGAATCTGGGCGCGCGCGGCGGGTGGACCCCGATCGACGCCTCAACGACGATGCGGGCGAGGCAGTTATTCCCACTCACGCGCGAAATGCACTCGGCGCAAACCGGGAAAGCCGCAGGGCAAATCGGATGTGGGGGTTTCAAATCGGCCGATTTGGTGTACAGATACCACTACTCGGCTCGAGGAAGGCAAACGATGAAGCAAATCGCGGCCGCCATGTTCGCGATGGCCGTACTGCTGTCCAGCGCGTGTTCGGCGTCGCAGGTCATCAACACCGGCGGCGACACCAAGTGCAAGGACTTCACCACGCAGGACGAGAAGAAGCAGAACGACGAGGTCAGCAAGATGCTGAAGGACAAGAACGGCACCGACCCGTCCAATGCCGAGATCTCGGCCACTCGACTCTCGGCGTTGACGTACTGCCAGACGCTGGGCAAGCCCGACACCAAGATCTCCGACGCGCCGCACGGCTGACCGCGGTCCGCGACACCATTGGCGGGGACCGCGGCCAGCCCGGCGATTAGCCCGTCATCAGTTGCTCGCCCGCTGTGGCGCTAGCCCGCGTCGGCCGGCACGCTCGCGACATGCTCGCGGCCGACGTGCGCCTCGGCGCGCATCCGCTCGACCATGTGCGGGTAGTGCAGCTCGAAAGCCGGGCGCTCCGAACGGATCCGGGGCAGCTCGGTGAAGTTGTGCCGCGGCGGTGGGCAACTGGTCGCCCACTCCAGCGAGTTGCCGTGTCCCCACGGGTCGTCCACCAAGACCGGCTCGCCGTAGCGCCAGCTCTTGAACACGTTCCACACGAACGGCAACACCGAGGCGGCAAGGATGAACGCGCCCACCGTGGAGACGAAGTTGAGCGTCGCGAACCCGTCGGTGGGCAGGTAATCGGCGTAGCGGCGCGGCATCCCGGAGTTGCCCAGCCAGTGCTGCACCAGGAACGTGGTGTGGAAGCCGATGAGGGTCAGCCAGAAGTGCAGCTTGCCCAGCCGCTCGTCGAGCAACCGGCCGGTCATCTTCGGGAACCAGAAGTAGATGC
>NZ_LZJG01000491.1:0-41837 GCF_001667785.1 Mycobacterium sp. E3247
GCACATCGTGGATGACTCGGGTGCCCGCGCCGCCATCGTGCACGGCGACCAATTCGACAGGTTCGCCGTCCCGCTGGATACCTTGGACCCGTTCATGATTGGCAACGACTACGAGCGCCGCCTGGCCAACGCGTCCCCTGCCGCACCGCCATGCGCGACGTCGCCCGACGATATGGCCGTCATCCTCTACACCAGCGGGACGGCGAACCTGTCGAATTGGTCGCCGTGCACGATGGCGGCGCGGGCACCCGAGTCATCCACGATGTGCACGACCTCGTCAGGGGCGAGCCGGATGTTGACGGGGATGGCGACGAGCCCCGCATACGACAGACCGAAGGAGATCTCTGGCCATTCGATGCAGTTCCGGGCGATGACGACGACGCGGTCGCCGGCCTGAAGACCCCGATCGAGCAGGACGTTAGCCAGTCGGCGGGCACGGTCGTCCAGCTGCGACCAGGAATGCCGCCGGTCACCATCGATTAAGGCGATCTTGTTGGGGTAGCGGCGGGCGTTGTTGGCGGCGATGTCGTGGATGAGCAGCAACGTTTCCCCTAGATCAGGAAAGCCAGCGTGTCGACGGGCCCGCTCGCGTCGATGAGGTGGACGATCTTTCGGACCAGCCACAGCTCGCCATCGGCGTCCGCGCGCCTGACGGTATGCACCACCCGGCCCGCCCAGACACGCTGTCGCACACGGTATTCGAACAAGGCGAAGTTCGACTCCACGGTTATGGTGTCAGCGCTCGAGCCGACGACCTCGGAGTTCGACAGCAGCCGGCGCAGGTGTGACGGTGGGACCTGCGAGTGCCGGTTTCCGGTGTTCAATTGCGCGACGCGGCTTTTGATGCGCCGCCGGTTGTCGTTGATGTAGGCCAACGATGTGCGCGGATCGTCGTCGGGATTCATCGGTACTCGGTATTCGGCGTCGTCGGCCCACAGCGACTCCCAATCCGAGTACCGGCCTTCGTCGGCCAGTCTTGACTCGAGGTAGAGAAACGACAGGATGTCGGAATCGGGTACGGGGCGCATCGCGGCCGCGATCGCGGCGGAGCGATCGCCGGTAGCGGTGTCGGCTTTCGTGCTCACGAGGCTGCTCCGCTGACGACCTGCGCCCAGCGAGCGTAGAAGCCCCGCTGCGGCGTCTCTGCGCTCTTGTCCGAGTTGACCGTTCCCGTCTCGTCGACGACGTCGGTGGTCACCCCTCGGGACAGCACCAGCCACTCCGGCGTCGTCGCGGCCAGCCCGGCCTGGTTGCGCATCCCGATCTCGCCGTCGTCGGCGATCAGGAACCCGGCCGGGCCCATGGCGCCCTCGGCGCGGCGCATGGTGCGCTGGTTGAGGTTGTCATGGCCCGGAATAAGCACTGCGGTGGTGTAGGCCACGGTGCGGTTGACGGCCTGCGGTTCGACGAACATGACGTTCATCTCGGCGAGAAAGAGGTTGGGCCAAATTAGCGTGTGCGGGGGTCCCACCACGAGGGCGTCGTGGGTCTGGTCGGGTCCGTAGGCGCGCTCGAGGGCATCGACATAGCCAGCCAGCTTGGCCCGGGGGATGCGCCCGTACCAGACGAATTCCTCGTCCAGTTTGCGGTATTCGTCGGAATAGTCGATCTCCGAATGCCCGTTGCCCATGTCGCGGACGACGACGTCGACTTTGGTCGGTACGTGCGACACCTTGGCGGGGCGAATCGCGTCGTACACCGATGCGTGGGTGAACAGGGCGTGGTAGCCATCAACGTTGTTTTCCACCACCATCTTCCAGTTGGCGTGGTGGAGATGCTTCATCCAGTTGGCCCGCAGATCGATGCGGCGGGTGGGGGACAGGTTCAGCAACCTGTCGATGGCGTGCGTGGCGTTGCCGAGGTGCTCGGCCAGCGTCGGTCCGTCCGCGCTCAACGACGCGAAGATGAATCCGCCGTAGCTGTCCACCCGGGGGGTGAGGGCCAGGCCGAGCTCGCCGCGTACCTGTTCGAAAGCATCGCCGTAGGCCTCGCGCATGGGGACGCCGCTGAGCTCGCCGGTGTTCTTGAAAGTCCAGCCGTGGTAGGGGCAGCGAAACGCGTTGGCATTCCCCTTGTCTGCGTTGCATAACCGGTTGGCTCTGTGGCTGCAGCGATTGAGCAGTACTCGGACCACGCCGTCGCGGCCGCGCACGACGATCACTGGGTCGGTGCCAATCATTCGCGTGAGGTAGTCACCGGGTTCGCTCACTTCACTGTCGTGGGCGACGTAAACCCATCCCATGCGGAAGATGGTGTCCATTTCGCGCTGGAAGATGGCCGGCGAGGTGTAGACCGATCCGTGCACTCGGTCTGGTCGCACGACGTCGGCGATGTCGTCATGGGGCGTGGGTGTGGGCTGCTTTGATTTCTCGACTGTCGTCACGACGATCCTTTGCTGTACTCGATGGCCGGGATGGTGGTCGCTCCAAGGCGTCTGAAGCTCAGGAAGACCTTGGTTCCGATCGGGGGGGCAGCGGGGCAGGGCGTCACGGTCGTGACCACGATGCGGTGACCGCTGGCGAGTTCGACGTCGACGATCGGATACGGGCGCTCGGCAACGACTAGCCCGCGTTCGTGCCGATGCATCATGGTGGCGGCGTGGACCTTGCCGACCGCTTCGACTTCGCGCCACAGCACTTCGAGTGCGCCGCAGCCGTCGCACCGCTGTTGCTCGAGCTCAAGCGCCAAATCGCAATGCGCACAAAAAGGCATTGCCAGCACCCCGTGCGCGGCGAAGTCGTACAACGGCTGGAGGGGATCGCCCTGCACTTGGGGCGCCACTGATTCTGCGAGTAACCAGTCGGCTGCGCAGTGCGCGGCTGTCGGGTCCACGGAGGTGTCCGGAATACTCACGCAGCACGCTCCAGGACTACCACCGCGTGGTGGTCCATTCGCCCGCCAAGCCCGCTGACCAGTGCGGTGGACGCATCCGAAACCTGGCGAGCACCGCCCAGTCCGCGCAGCTGCAGGATGGCTTCGGCGAGCGGTGTCATGCCCTGGAGGTAGAAACCGGCCAGCTGGCCTCCGCCGGTGTTGACAGGCCGATCGCCGCCCGGCCCGATGCGGCCTTCCTGGACGAATGCGCCGACGGGCGCGTCGTTGGTCAACCCGTATTCGGCGAGCAGGATGAGTGTCACGATCGAGAACGGGTCGTAGAGTTCGACGACGTCGATGTCCGACCTGGCCATGCCGGCCTGCGCCAATGCGGTGTTCACGGCGCTCCGTCCACCGCCGAACCATGACTCCGCCCCAGCGCGCCTGCGCCGCACGGGGTGCGACCGGCCGAATCCGCGCAGTCGAATCCTATTGTGGCCCAAGGCCGTGTCACCAGTCACTACCACGGCGACGGCACCGTTGACTGGGCGGGCGCAATCCGGGCGGCGGAGCGGCTCGGCGATCATCGGGGCGGCGTGGTAACTGTCAGCATCCAGCGGACTGCGATCCACGGCATCGGGATTGCCGGCTGCCCAGCGGCGTGCCGTGACGGCGACCGTGCACAAATCCATCGCAGACCCACCCATGACGTGGAACCAGCGCTGGGCCAGCAGCGCATAGGTCGGTACCGAGCCAAGCAGTCCCGACGCCCGCTCCAGGCCTCGGGTGCCGCTGTGGCCGCCGCTGTGGGCGTAGGTCGAACCGGAACCGCGTCCTGCAACGATCGGGGCGTCGGCGAATACGCAGACGACGGTGTGCGCCTCACCGGAGGTGATCGCGTGGTGGGCTCGCTGCAGCATGGCCAGGGTGGTGGCGCCCTTGATCTCGAGGTGCTCGAGCAATCGCAGGTCGACAAGTCCCGCGGTGGCAGCCAGCCCGACCCCCACCCGCTCGGGTCGCACGCCCTGGGAGGAGGCCACCAGAAGGCCGTCCACATCGGCATGGCTGATGCTCGCGTCGCGCAGCGCTGCGACGATCGCGTCGCATGCCAGGCGCGCGGGAGTCGCGCCGGGTCGCAAGGACATCGGCGTCATGCCCAGACCCGCAATGTCGACGTCGGTGCCCATTAGCCCGCGCTGTACTTGCGTTCTGCGCGGTAGGTGCCCACGTGCAGCCACCGCTCGCGATCGCTTTCGGTGGACCGCGTCATGCTGGCCAACTCCAAAGGGCATAAGAACACCAGATCCCCGCTGTCGAGATCTTCGATCGCCAGCCGGTCACCGTTGCCGTTCGAATCCAGCCACAGGCGCACCCCGGCGAACTCATTGACCACGTCGGCTAGTGGTTTGCGGCGACCGGGCGCTGGATGCGGGACGTCTGCCTGCGCATCCTTGTCGCCGCTCATCGATACCGCTTCTTTCGACTCGTCTGGATCAGGGGTCACCCCAGTATTACCGCATAGCACTGTCAGAATCAACGCTGGGCGAGTGGGAGGGCGTCATTGCGCTTCACCGGCTTGGACATGCAGACTATCGGTACCAATGTTTGGTGATTGAGTAGTGACAATAATGTCAGAAATGTATAGATGAGGGAGCCCGTCCCAGTGACACAACCCGCCACGGTTGGACCCGCCGCGTCCGAAGAGGCCTACCGCAGCATCTGGATGTACCTCAAGCAATTGTCGTTTTCCCAGCGCTATCTGACGGTGCCTGTCAACGGGCAGGTGGTGCGCACGCGGGTGGCCGAAGCCGGCGATCCGGCGATGCCGCACGTGGTCCTCCTGCACGGCACCGGTGGTCACTGGGAAACCTTCGCGCCCAATCTTGGCGAGCTGTCTGTGCACTTTCATTGCATCGCGCTGGACATGGTCGGTAACGGGTTCACCGAGAAGCCGGATTTCGACTACGAGATCCCCGTCTACGTCGAACATGTGCTTGCGGTGATGGACGCGCTCGGCATCGAGCGGGCGCACCTGGTGGCGATGTCGCTCGGGGCGTGGGTGGCCGCGGCCATCGCGGTTCGCTATCCGGAGCGGGCCGACCGGCTGATCCTGATGTCGCCGGCCGGTAAGGAGGCGTCGGCGACCAATATGGCCCGTATCCGCGCCGAGCGGACCAAGGCGGTCAACGAGCCCACGTGGGAGTCGCTGCACGCGGTATTCGCGCATCTGATTGCCGATGAGCGCAACCGGCTGCCTGATCTCATCGGGCTGCGGCAGGCGATCTACCAACGTGAGGACACCCGGGCCAGCATCGATCATCTGCTGATCCTGCAGGATCCGGATGCACGAGACCGTAATCTGATTGCGGAGGCGGATTGGCGATCGATCAGCTCGCCGGTCACGGTGGTTGCCTCGGGGCGCGACCACGGCGTGTATCAGGAAACCGCTACTTCGATCGCGGCACTGATCCCCGATGCCAGGATTTTGGAGATGCCCGAGGTACGTCATTGGCCACACTTTGAGGACCCGGACATGTTCAACGCCGCGGCTGTCGCGTTCCTCGCCGGCCGATGACTCGGCCGTCGCCCGCCGATATCGATGTCCTCGCTGCGGAATTGCACCGTGCTGAGCGCGAACGCCGCACGATTTCTCAGCTGTCGCTGAGGTATCCCGAGATGACGGTTGAGGACGCCTACGCGGTGCAGCGGGCACTGGTTGGACTGAAGGTTGCTGATGGTCGAGTCATTAAGGGCCGCAAGGTAGGTCTGACCTCTAAGACTATGCAGCGGGCGGTGTCGATTGACGAGCCCGACTTCGGCGCGCTCTTTGATGATATGTTCTTCGCCGACGGCGGGCGGGTACCGCTGGGCAGATTTATCCGCCCACGAATCGAGGTCGAACTGGCCTTCGTGCTGGGGCACGCACTGCGTGGTCCCGACGTTACGGCGGCTGACGTAGTGGCGGCCACCGACCACGTCGTGCCGGCTATGGAGATCCTTGACGCCCGGGTGGATATGACCGACCGCGACACCGGGCACCGGCGCACGATCGTCGATACGATAGCCGATAACGCCGCCAATGCGGGATTGGTCCTGGGTTCTCAGGCGGCGTGTCCTGCGGAGCTGGACTTGCGCTGGGTGCCGGCGCTGCTGTTGCGCAACGGTGTCATCGAAGAGTCCGGGGTATCGGCGGCGGTGCTGGACAACCCGGCTCACGCGGTCGCGTGGTTGGCCAATCGCATTGCCGGATATGGAATCTCGCTGTCTGGGGGTGATGTCGTGCTATCAGGGTCGTTCACCGCGGCCATTTTTGCCGACCCTGGCGACGAATTTGTCGCCGACTTCGGGGAGCTGGGAACGGTGTCGATCACGTTCGCGGAGCTGTGACGATGAACAGTCAGTGGACGCAGCGCATGCGTAGCGGGACCCGACAGATCGGCATGTGGGTGGCGTCGGGCAGCCCGTATGTCACCGAGATCTGCGTGGGCTCGGGGGTGGACTGGGTGTTGCTCGATCAGGAACACGCCCCCAACGATTTGCGCAGTACGCTCGCTCAATTGCAGGCCGCCGCTGGGTATCCGGATACCGAGGTGGTGGTTCGGCCGCCCGTTGCTGATCCGGTCGTGATCAAACAGCTGCTGGACATCGGAGCGTGCAATCTGATGTTGCCGATGATCGATTCCGCGGAACAGGCTTTGGCCGCGGTGGCTGCGACTCGTTATCCGCCGGTGGGCATTCGAGGAGTAGGCAGTGCGTTGGCGCGGGCGTCGCGGTGGAATCGCCGGACAGATTACCTGCGCACGGCTGATCGCGATGTCTCGGTGACGGTCCAGGTCGAGTCCGACCGTGGCCTTGCTGCGCTTCCGCAGATCGTTGCCGTCGAAGGTGTGGATGCCGTGTTCATCGGCCCGGCCGATCTGGCGGCGGCACTGGGCCACCTGGGCGACCCCGAGCATCCCGAGGTGGTGGCCGCCGTGGAACGTGCCCTCGTGATCATCGCGGCGGCCGGAAAACCTGCAGGTGTCAACGCATTTAACGAAGTTCTTGCCCGCCGATATCTTGCCGGGGGGGCGAGCTTTCTGCTTGTGGGCGCCGACGTCACGTTGTTGGCGCGCGGTGCGGAGCGGCTTGTCGATACTTACGAAGAGGTGCGTGAGGCGCCCACTGGCTCTGCGGAGGTGTGGCGGTGAGCCGCGCTGTTGCCATTGCCGGGGTGGCACTGTCGGAACTGGGTACCGTCGGTGACCGCAGCCCCTATGACTTGATCGCGCAAGCGAGTCGGCGCGCGCTGGACGATGCGGGGCTAACTGCCGCTGACATTGACGGGCTGGCCTCCACTGGGCAGGGAATGTTGGCTCCCGTCGAGGTGGCCGATTATTTGGGGCTGCGACCGACATGGCTGGATTCGACGTCGGTGGGCGGTGCGGCCTGGGAGGTGATGGCATCGCATGCAGCCGATGCGATCGCCGCCGGTCACGTCGACGTCGTGCTGCTCACCTACGGGTCAACTGCCCGTTCGGATCTGCGACGCGGGTTGCGTGGGGCCGGAATCGCGTGGGGCGCCCGCGGCCCGATGCAGTGGGAGGCGCCGTATGGGCACACGCTGATCTCGAAGTACGCCATGGCCGCTCGCCGGCATATGCACCAGTACGGCACCACCATCGAGCAACTTGCGGAGGTCGCGGTGTCCGCGCGGACGAACGCCGCGCTCAATCCGGAGGCTTTCTACCGGGATCCGATCACGATCGACGACGTGTTGGGCGGTCCGATGATTGCCGATCCGTTCACCAAACTGCACTGCTGCATCCGCAGTGACGGCGCGGCGGCGGTGGTCTTGGTCGGTGCGGACCGGGCCAGGGACCTGCCGCGCGATCCGGTGTGGATACTGGGCTCGGCGGAGACGACGTCGCACATGCTGACCTCGCAATGGGATGACCTGACTGTGGGACCCGCCGCTGTCAGCGGCCCGCTGGCGTTTCAACGCGCCGGCGTGCGTCCGGACGAGATTGACGTGGCCACGATCTACGACGCCTTCACCTACATGGCACTGCTCACGCTGGAGGATCTCGGGTTCTGCGCGAAGGGCGATGGCGGTCCGTTCGTCGAGTCCGGTGCGTTGCGGCTTGGTGGCGCCTTGCCGACGAACCCCGACGGCGGCGGATTGTCGGCGTGTCACCCGGGCCAACGCGGGCTTTTCCTCCTGGTGGAGGCGGCCCGGCAGTTACGTGGAGACTGTGGTCCGCGCCAAGTTCCGGACGCGACGCTGGCCTGCGTGAGCGCGACCGGCGGCTGGTTTTGCTCCAGCGGCACGATGATCCTTGGTCGTGGAGCACCCTAGCCTGATGGCCGTCCCACCCCTGAACCCCGACGAATTCGCCGGTACCGCTGAATTATTCGCGGCCGCCGCGCAAGCATATGGCGACCGGATCGCCTACGTCGACCGCGGCGACCGGATCGGCTTCGCCGAGTGGTACCGGCGGTCCCAGACGGTGGCAGCGCAGATGCGCAGGCGCGGGGTGGGTGCCGGTGAGGTCGTCGCGTTGTTGTTGCCGTCGGGTATCGACTACGCGGTGTGCTACGGCGCCGCCGCGCTGCTCGGCGCGATCACCACCGGTGTCAATCCGCGGCTGGGCCCCTACGAAGTCATCGGGATCCTCGCGCGGGCGGACCCGGCGTTGGTGGTGGTCGACGAGGCTACGGCAAAAGCCGAGCTCGCCGGCTGCCCAACGTTGCGCCGTGCCGAACTGGCGTCTGGTGTCGGCGCGGTGGTCCCGCCGGCTCCGACAACGCGCAGTGATCCTGTGGCACTTATTTTCTCGAGCGGAACGACTGGGCAGCCTAAGGGTGCGATCTTTGACGCTGACAATCTCGCGGCCGGGGCCCTCGCATCGGGGGTGATGAGCGAGCCCTTCGACCGGCGGCTCACCTCGACGCCGTTTTCGCACGCGGGCTACATGTTCAAGTTATGGGATCAGCTCGTGTGGGGTTCGACTCTGGTCATCCCGGATACGCCGTGGTCGGTGCAGTCGATGGTGGCTCGGCTGACCGAGGAGCGGATCACGGTCGCCGGCGCGGTGCCCACCCAGTGGGAGAAGCTTTTAGATAGCGATGTCAGCCGAGAGTCGCTGAGCCATTTGCGAATTGGCGTGGTTGCCAGTGCTCCGGCTTCACCCGAGCTCGTCCGGCGGGTCGGCGAGCGGATTGGCGTTCCGCTCGTGGTGCGGTACGCGATGACGGAATGCCCGACGATCAGCGGCACCGATCCCGACGATCCGCCCGATCTGCTGTGCACGACGGTGGGCCGACCGGCCCCGGGGATGGCGGTCCGGATCAACGACGGATTGGTGGAGGTCAGCGGTCCGTGCGTGATGCGTGGATATTGGCGCCAACCTGACTTGACGGCCGAGACCGTACGGGACGGATGGTTGCGGACCGGGGATGTCGGCGAGATCGGAGAGGACGGCTGTCTGCGCCTGCTGGGCAGGAGCGGCGATATGTACATTCGCGGCGGATTCAACGTGCACCCGTTGGAGGTCGAACGGGTGTTGGCCAGGCATCCTGGCGTCGCGCGCGTCGCGGTGGTGTCGCGGCCGGCCCCTGTTATCGGCGAGATCGGTGTGGCCTTCGTCGTGCCGGCGGGAGAACCGCCTTCGCTTTTCGATGTTCGCGGTTGGGTGTCGGACCGACTCGCCGACTACAAGGCTCCCGACGAACTCGTCATCGTCGACGAACTGCCGCTGACGGCGATGTTCAAACCTGATCGCGCCGCACTGCGGCGGCGGCTCGAGGCGGCGTCGGGTGCCCGCGGTGGCCCGGGTCAGCGAAGGTGAAGAACGGGAAGTGCTGTTCGACCGGATCGGACGTAGCCACCCGCACTTGCACGGGTATCGGGACAGTGCGGCGAAATTGGGCCGGGAGCTGCCTTTGGTCGTGATCACACCACGGCCATCGCAGTGGTGACGGAGCGGTGTTCTGGCGGAATTTGCGCACTCGGGGTGTGGGTCACCCGCCCAGCCGCAGGCCGGTATTGCGCGTGCCGAAGATTTCGGTAGCGAAGATGGAGCCCAGTTTATCTGCGTCCCAACGCGTTCCGCCGTTGGAGGCCGCCGCGACCGGATGCCACCCCTTGAGCAGCTGCAGGTTCTCGCCCATCGCTCGGACCACCTGCCCGCTGACGTGCCCGGCCTGTGGGCTGGCCAGCCATGCCACCACGGGTGATGCCAGGGAGGGATCCTTGGGGTCGAATTCGTCCTCACCGCGTTCATCGGGCTCGATGGCCGGTGCCGCACCCGGCATGGACGCCGACATCCGCGTCCGTCCACCGGGGCTGATCACGTTGGCGGTGGCGCCGATCGAAGCCAGTTCCACGCTCAGCGTCTGGGTCAGCCCGACGATGGCCGACTTCGCCGCGCTATAGTTGGTCTGTCCGAAGTTGCCGTGCAGACCGGCGCCCGAAGTGGTGTTGATGATACGGCCGTACACCGGGCCCCCGGTCTCCTTGGACTCGGCCCGCCAGCGGCGTGCCACCGCCCGGCTCAGCAGCCAACTCCCGCGTACATGTACGCGCATCACCAGGTCGAAGTCCTCCGATGACATATTCCAAATCGCTTTGTCCCGAACGATTCCGGCGTTGTTCACCACGATGTCCAGTCGACCGTAGCGCTCATACACCCGGCTCACCGACTGGTCAACCGCGTTCTCGTCACCGACATCGGTGAAATCGGCGAACGCAGCTCCGCCGCGGTTCTTGATGATGTCGACAACCTCGTCGGCGATCTTGCCGGAACCCGTCCCGTCGAGGGTGGTCCCCAGATCGTTCACAATTACCGTGGCCCCATGCTTGGCAAGCTCCAGCGCGTGGCCGCGGCCTATGCCGTGGCCAGCCCCGGTGACGAGCGCGACCAGTCCATCCAGCAGGCGGCTCATTCGTTCTCCTCATCAGTGGTGTCGGGAATGAAGATCGTCAGGTATGGAGATTCGTCGTCGGCGCCGTCGACGGGCCGAAAGCCCGCAATCACCGCCATGCCGACCGACAGGGTGCCGGGGTCGAAGCCTTCGATCAGGGTCATCACGCGGGGCCCCTCCGCGAGTTCGACGATGGCCGCGACGTAGGGCACCCAGTCGCGAAACGGCGGCATGTCGTTGACGTGGATCGTCGAATAGGTGTAGATCGTGCCCTTACCACTTGCGGGTGTCGGGGCCACGTCGGGACTCCAGCAGCGCGGGCACAGTGGCCGCGGGTAGTGATGCACCGACGAGCAGGCCCGGCAGCGGGCGATGAGGAGCTCACCGCGGCGCGCACCCTCCCAATACGGTCGGCTCGTGCTGTCGATCATCGGAATGTCGTTGCGCGCCATCGGGTCACCACCCCGTGAACTGCGTCGGACGCCGCTCGACGAAGGCACGCACGCCCTCGGTGGAATCGTGCGAGTGCGATTGAATCTCCTGTGCCATCGCCTCGGTGACGAAGGCGGCTGAACGGTCGCAGTCCAGGGAGTCGTTGAGTAGGCGCTTGGTCAAAGCGATGGCACTTGTTGGGCCAGTTGCGCAGCGCCGCGCGAAATCTTCGATCGCAGCATCCAATTGGGACTCCGGAACGACGCGGTTCACCAGGCCGAGCGCAAGTGCCCCAAATGCTGAAAGCTGCTCGCCGAAGAACGCCAATTCCTTGGCCTTCTGCATCCCGATACGGCGGGGAAGCAGATAACACCCGCCGCCGTCAACAACGAGGCCGCGTTTGACGAACGCCTCGGCGAAATATGCTTGCTCTGTGGCGATGACCAGATCTGAGGCGTACACGAGGTGAGCGCCGAGGCCGGTCGCCGCGCCCTGCACCGCCGCGATGACCGGCTTCTGGCAGTCCAGTACGCTGGCGACCAATCGCTGGGCTCCTGTCATGATCCTGCGCATCGGATCGAGCACCCGTTTGGGCGATTCGTCGCGTCGTTTGGCGAGAGCGGCGACATCGGCGCCAGCGCAGAAGTGCTTGCCGACGGCCCGCACCACGACGACCCGGATGAGCTCGTCTGCATCGGCGTTGTGCAGCAGCGCGATCAGTTGATCGCGATCCTCTGGGCGGAGCGCGTTGGCCGCTTTCGGCCGGTTGAGGGTGATCGTCAGGACGCCGTCGGAGGAATCACTCAGAATTCCGCTCATCACCGATCCTCCCTGCCGGCCGGAAACACAAGCACGCCACGCACGTTAGCGCCCGACCGAAGGTCGTCGAACGCCTCGTTCACCCCATCGAGCGGGTATTCCCGTGTAACCATCGCATCCAGATCGACCTGCCCCTGCGAGGCGAGTTCGAGGATCTTGGGTATGTCCGCTCGCGGGTTGCCCGAGCCGTAAAGCGTTCCGACGAGCTGCTTTTCGGTCAGCGTCAGATCCATGAAGTTGGCCGTGATCGACCGGTCAAGCATCGGGTGAATGTTGGTGATCACCACGCGTCCTCGTTTGGCGGTCATCGACAGCGCCTTGCCTACCAACTCGCCGTCACCAACGCCCATCGCGCAGATGAATCGGTCGACTCCACGGTCCCACGTCGCCGCTGCCACAACCGATGTCGCGTCATCCCAATTGAGGCTGGTATGGGTGGCGCCCATCGTCACTGCGGTGCAGCACTTGGTCTCGGACGGGTCGATTACGACGATGGCGCGGGCCCCGGCGAGCTTAGCGCCTTGAACGGCGGCCGCGCCAATGCCCCCGAAGCCGGCGACCGCCACGGTATCGCCCGGGCGGACGTCGGCCGCGTACACCGCCGAACCCCACCCCGTGACGAAGCCGCACCCCAGCAGACATGCCCTGGTCAGTGAGACATGGGGATCGACCTTGACGCAGCTAGCCTCGTTCACCACGGTGTGGTGCGCGAACGACCCGACACTGCACGCTAGGGCGAGGTCGACATCGCCGAGGTGATGGCGGGAGGTGTTGTCGTGCAGCTGGGTGCCCAGATACATCCGGGCTCCCAGGTCGCACAGGCTTTGATGACCCGTCGAACATGAGTGGCAGCGGCCGCAAGAGGGGACGAAGCTGAAGACCACATGATCGCCCGGTTGCAGCCACGTCACGTGTTCGCCGACCTCGCGCACGACACCGGCGCCCTCGTGACCTCCGATGCACGGCAGCCGCAGCGGCATGTCTCCGGTGACCAGATGCTCGTCCGAGTGGCAGATTCCCGAGGCGTGCATCTCGACGAGCACCTCGGGCGCCTTGGGCGGATCCAATTCGATCGTTTCGACGATCCATGGCTTCCCGCGTTCGCTCAGAACGGCGGCGTGTGTGTGCACCCTGGGTCCCTCCTGGGGCTGCGCGGCTGCCGGACGGGCCGACGATGACGACTTACCTGATTGGTCGGGCCAATTCTGGCATCACTGTATTGCTATTACAACTACGTGTACTGCTGATACTGGCTTGACATCAAACCTATTTCTGACAGTATTGACTACTATGGTCAACGCTGCCAACGTCGCAGAACCGGCTCCTGTCGGCACGGTGAGCCAGGCGTGGGAGATGGTCGTGGAGCGGGGCAAGCTGAACGAGTTCGCGACCGCGATGCAATCAGACCACCCCGCGTACCGCGGGCCCGATGCAGTGATAACGCCGACATTCCTCATCTCGGCGGCGCGCTGGGCGCCCGCGGGTAGCCGGGTGGCCGTCGGCTTCAACCGCAAGCGGCTGCTGCACGGTGAGCAGGAGTACACCTTTCATGGCGCGCTGCCGCGCGCGGGTGATGTGCTGACAGTGTGCGAACGGGTGGCCGACCGGTTCGAGAAGCCCGGAAAACGCGGCGGAGCCATGCGTTTCGCGGTTGTCCTCACCGAATTCCGTCGATCTGACGGCACGCTGGTGGCGGAAGCCAAGGCAACCTACATCGAACGCGAGGCCGGCGCGTGATACCAGACTCGCCGGTACTGGCGACGCTCGCGCTGGGTGACGAGGCCCCGCCGCGGCAGTTCGGCCCGCTCTCCAAGGAGATGTTCGTGCGCTACGCCGGTGCTTCGGGTGACTTCAACCCGATGCACTACGACGACGATCTGGCGCGGTCGGCGGGATATCCGTCGGCATTCGGGCAGGGCATGTTCACCGCCGCGCTGCTCGCCACCTTCGTGACGGATTGGCTAGGGCCATGGCAACTGCAACGCTACGGTGTGCGATTCAGGGGACAGGTGTGGCCGGGTGACACGCTTACTTGCACCGGTCGCGTCACCGCCATCGACCATGACCGCAATCGGGTGACAGTCGAGATAAGCGTGATCCGGCCCGATGGCACCGTAGCGGTATCGGGTTCGGCGGACTACCTGCAGGCGCCGTGACGAATCGACGCCCCGCACCAGTGGGCGCTTCCGCCTAGACTGAACGACCATGTCCGGGGCCGAGGTCGTTCGTCGATCGAGTTACGGCCCGACCAGTCCGCGCATCGGCAGTCGCGGTGCCACGACCCGCAGACGCATCGCCGAGGTTTCCCTCGAGCTGTTCGGACGCATCGGCTATGTCGACACCTCTGTCGATGCTCTGGCCAGGGCGGCAGGCGTGTCGCGCGCCACCCTCTACCAATACTTCCGGGGTAAGGACGACATTTTCCTGGAGTTACTCGAGGAATGCCGCGAGGCGTTGTACCGGGTGTCGCGCCGAATCGGCCCGCTTGGCGCCGATGCGACTGGTTTCGACAATCTGCACTGGTGGTTGGGGGAGTGGAGCTGGGTCTTCGAGAAGTACTCGACGATGTTCATCCAATGGTCCGCCGTCGCGTCGATGGATCAGACCGCGCGCGACCAGATCACGCGGTCGATCCGTGGCTACAACCGCCTCATCGCCGCAAGGTTGAAGGCGTCCGAGATGGAGGGCCTCGATCCCGAGGCCGCGGCAATGATGATCACCGGGCTCGTCCACGACGTCAACCTGTTCGTTCACACCGGCCGCGCGTACGGGCGCAGCACGCAAGATGTCGTCGACACACTTTCGGTATTCCTGCAGTCGATGCTCTACCCGGCAACGCGGCCCGAGGTGTTGAGCGGTCTCGACCCGCCTGGTCGCACTGAACAGCGCGGGACGATTGCGTTCGCGCAGCCTGCGCTGCCCGACCTGACCGGCCTGTCCGTCGAAGACCGGATCGCGAAACTGAGCAAACGGTCGGCGCAAACGGTCGAGGGGCTGGTTCGCGCCGGGACCACGCGGTTTAACGCCTACGGGTATCGCCGGACATCGGTGGAGGACATCATCGATACGGCGCAAGTCGCTCGGGGAACGTTCTATAAATACTTCGCCGACAAGTTGGACATGCTCGTCGCTATCAGTGCCGATATGCGTGATCAGCTCGCCGCGATTGCGGGCGCGGCCGATGCGCTCGATCCGGTTACCGACCCCGAAGGTTTATTTGATTGGCTGATGCGCTCCTACGATTTCTACGAATGTCATTTCGGTTCCATCGAGGCGTGGAACGGCGGTGTCACAGATAGCCCGCTGATCGCCGCTATCGGACGCGCCAGCGAGGCCCACTTCGACTCCGCTGCTGCGACGATGCTGGCACGAGCCCCGCAGCATTACCCCTTCGATCCGGTGGTGTCGGCGCTGATTTTGCGGGCGTCATCCACCAGCGTGCTCAACAAGGCCAAGGAAATCCTGCATCCTGTTTCGGGTGAGGAGCTTGTGAGGTTGACGACCAGTTGTGTGCGGCGCGGATTCTTCGGTGAGTCAGGCTAAGCCGAGACCGCCACGGCCATGCCGGTAATCCATTCCGGCACTGGCTGATAGACAAGTGTGCGCAGCGGCTGGCCGCCGCCCGCTGCGGCTGCGGCCAGCCAGGTCCGCACCTCGTTGGCGCCCGATCCGCCACGTATACGCGCTGTATCGACCAAGTGGGTGAGCGCTTCGGGATCCCATCGCGCGAATGCGGCGAGCACTTCCTCGTCCCAGTCGGGACGGATCTTTTCGCGTGCGGCGGGCATGCCTTCGCTGATAAGCCGGCGACGCTCATCATCGGTGAGCTGATATGCATCGACATCGAGGCTGGGAGGCGAGTGCGATAGCCCTCCGGTACCGATCACCAACGCACGCAGGTGCTGCCGGTCAAGGAACTCGGCCACCGCCACACCGAAATCCAGCACTCGCGCGGCGGTGGGCAGCGGGGCGGTCGCACAGTTGATGGGTATCGGAATGACGGGCTTGGCGGCGACGTCGCCTAAGAGGTCTCGTAACGGTTGCGCGAAGGCGTGGTCCAGTGCGATGTCGCGGCAAACCGCCACGTCGAAATTCGCGCCGAGCAGGAACTCACAAGCAGCGAGGCCGACGTCGGTGGCGACGTCGAGCGTTCCACCGGGGTGCGGTCCCTCGGCGATGATCGTCGCGGAGAGCGCCACGGCGAACGTCGGCACGACGTGATTGAAGGCGCGGCGGTGGTCGCCGCCGAATACCACCACGACGTCGGGATCGAACCCCTGACACCGTTGCGCCGCATCGGCGAGCGCTGCACGAAACTCCGTCCCTTCGCGACGTTCGGTGTCGCGGTCCTTGCCGGGGCTGTGGCTGGCACACACGACGAGGCGGTCAGCCATGCGACAGCCCGTCGGAACGCAACCGCGGTCTGGAGTGCTATTGAGGATGCTCATTAACCCGTTACCTTACACTTGCGGGGGCTGCCGGGCCCGTGCTTAATCATCATGAGTATCATGATTGCGATAATCGACCGCTGATGGGCAGCTGGACGACGATGGTGAGGCAATGGATCTGACGTTCTCAGCGGGGCACATCGAGTTCCGCGACGAGGTGCGTACCTGGTTGGACGAGAATGCGCCCACCGAGCAGCGGCCCGATGTGCCCGACCTGATCCGTGAGTACGACCTCGGGTGGCAGCGCACCCAGTGGGGTGGTGGTTGGGCCGGGATCTCATGGCCGGTCGAATACGGTGGGCGCGGCCTGTCGCTAGTCGAGCAGCTCATCTGGTACGAGGAGTACGCGCGGGCCGGACTTCCGCCTATCGATGCATGCTTTGTCGGCCTCAGTCACGCCGGTCCGACTTTGATGACGAAGGCGACGCCCGAACAACGCAGTTTCCACCTCCCGAGGATCCTTCGTGGCGAGGCCATCTGGTGCCAAGGGTTCTCCGAGCCGTCGGCGGGCTCCGATTTGGCATCGCTGCGGACGCGGGCAGTCGTCGACGGTGACCAGCTGGTCGTCAACGGACAAAAGATCTGGACCAGCTTCGCCAACGTCGCCGACTATCAGGAATTGCTCGTGCGAACCACCTCGGACGGCAAGAAGCATCACGGCATCACGTGGGTGATCTGCGACATGCACTCGCCTGGAATCGATATCCGTCCGATCAGGACCATCGACCACGGTGCCGAGTTTTGTGAGGTGTTCTACGACGACGTGCGGATTCCGGTCGCCAACGTCGTTGGCGAGATCGACAACGGTTGGGCCGTCGCCATGTCGACTCTTGCGTTCGAACGCGGAACAGCTTTCACCGCAAGCCAAGTCAGGCTGTCGAACACCGTGGAGAGTCTCATCATGCTGGCGCATGAGACCACCGGGCCGGACAACCGGCGGCCGGCCATCGCCGATGACGAGATCGCACGCAGGCTGGCGACTGCACGAGCCGAGGTCGCCGCAATGCGCGCGATGACCTATGCCAGTGTGAGCGCGAACGCCCGCACCGGCACCCCCGGTCCGGGGGGATCGATGCTGAAGTTGTTCTACAGCCAGATCGCCGTGTCGGTCGCCAAGCTGGCCATGGATATCCTCGGAACCCAAGGGCTGCAATTTAATTCGCGTTGGGGACGACCGATGGGCTGGTCGGGTCACTACCTCTATTCCTATTCGGTGCCGATATCCGGCGGTACATCGGAGATCCAGCGCAACATCATCGGTGAACGTGTGCTGGGTCTGCCCCGGTGAGGGCGAGCGCGAAGGACTGATCGACAAATGGACATGTCGCCGTCACAAGAACAGCTTGAATTGGCCGCAGCGGCCGCAGAGTTCTGCGCTGAGCACGGCGCGCTAAGCGGTCTGCGGGAACGGGCTGACGCCCCGTCGGCGGTCGAACCGAAGGTCTGGCACGCGGGGGCCGAACTCGGTTTCCTTGGTTTGAGCGCGCCCGAACACATCGGTGGCCAAGCGCAACGCCTTGAGGATCACGCGTTCGTGTTCCGCGAGGTGGGAAAGTCATTGCTGCCGGGTCCCTTCGTTGCATGCGTGGTCGCTGCCGAGCTCGCCTGCCACGGCGGGGACGTCGAGCTGGGCGCCCGGTTCGTTGACGGCTCGGCCCGGGCCGGTGTGGTCAACGCTGTGGGCGCCGCCGTGGACGCCTCGCGACTGACCGGGACTGTTCAGCTCGTGGATGCGGTCGATGCCGAAATCGCCGTGGTCTACAGCGAGTCCGGTATCGGCCTGGTCAGGATCGCAGACCTTACTGAGGTGGTTTCAGTGCCGTGCATCGATCCCGGTAGCCGCATCGCCCGCGCGCACGCCGCCGAGGTGCCAGTGTCGTACTGGGCCGCTTCGGACTCGCATCCTGCACTGCATCTCGCGCGGGTGCTGACGGCGGCGCAGCTGGCTGGAATCGCTGAGCGCGCGTTGGCGATCACCGCCGAGCACGCCAAGACGCGAATTCAGTTCGACCGGCCGATCGGGGTCAATCAGGCTGTCAAGCACAGGTGCGCCGACATGGCAGTGGCGGCGGACGCGGCGCTGCAGCAGACCCTCTTCGCTGCGGTCACCGTGTCGGGAAAGCACCCCAACGCCGAACTACAGACCAGGGCGGCCAAGTTCATCGCGGGCCGCGCCGCGATCGAGAACGCCGCGAGCGCGATCCACCTGCACGGTGGTATGGGGTTCACCTACGAGCACGACATCCACCTCTATCTTGAGCGGGCGCACGTCCTTAATCAGATATTCGGTTCGGGCGCAGCTCAACTCGGCTCGATACTTGCGTTGCCGCAACCCTAAATCGCCGGACCGGACGACCCGGTGCACTCGGCGGCATGAGCCATCAGCGGTCCGAGCAGCTCTGGGGTCGCGCCGTGCAGCACGAGTTCATCCGCCCCCGCGGCGAGGTATTCGACGAGTCGTTCGGCGCAGTGCCGAGCCGAGCCCACCACCGCCGCCGACTCGATCCATGCGCTGGGAATGCACTGCTTGGCGACGTCGGCGAGGTCGTATCGGGTGAACCGGTAGTCGGCTATCGCTGTGCTACCGCCAAAGAACGGGTGTGCGCGCAGTTGTGTCAAAGGGGACGGATCCCAATGGTTGGCGGCGGTCAAGCTCTCGCCGTAGCCGGCGATCTGGAAATAGGTCACGGCGCGAGCGGCGATAGTGGCAATCTCTTCGCGCTCGGGCAGTTCGGGCGCCACCAGCACAGAGGCATACACCCGCACCTCGCTCGGGTCGCGCCCGCTGCGGTCCGCGGCGTCACGCACGGCGGCGGCCGAGCGGGCCACCGCATCCACCGTCAGCATGGGGTGTAACAGCACCCCGTCGAAGTGCGTGCCCGCCAATTCGAGGCTCTTGGGCCCGATCGCTCCGAACACCAGCGGCGGTGGAGCGACGTTGGGCAAGTCCGTGAGGCGGAGCTTGGGAAAGGTCCCCGCGGGGCCCGAATAGGACACCTTCTCGCCCCGACACAGCCGACGCAGCAGGTCTGCGGTGTCGGTGACGACCGCGTTCGTGACGGGGGGTAGACCGTAAGCCTTTGCCGCCGCCGGATTCAGGCGGCCCAATCCCAGGACGAAGCGGCCACTGGCCAAGCCCTGCAGCGTCATGGCTGTCGAGGCCACCTGAAGCGGATGACGCAACCCGATGTTGGTCACGCCGGAGGCAACCTTGATGGTGGTAGTCGCCTGCGCGACGGCAGCGGCGAGCGGCCCGATGTCCTTGTTGCCCAACCGTTCACTGATCCACGCGGTCGACAGTCCCGTTTGCTCTGCCGCGCGCGCCTGCCCGATTGCAACGCGCGGATCCAGTACGCGTCCCGGCAGGAGGTATGCGCCGAACCGATCATGCGGCGAACCATGAGGTTCGAGGGTTCCCATCGTTTCCTTATACTCTATTATCGCCATTGATCAGGCATCGGTGTCGGTCGGTCCGGGAAGGCGACGTCTGTGACCATTGCCACGCAGCGCGACATCGATGCCACCGGTCGCACGCTGCACCGCTGGTTCGTTGCCAGGGCGGGTGCGCGCGTCGTCCACGATGTGGAAGTGACGCCGTCGAAGAGCGGGTTTTCCAACGAGACCTTCATGTGTCGCGTGCGGTGGTCGGATGCCGCGTCGAACGAACACGATGACAGTCTGGTGCTGCGCATTGAGCCGACCCACCATCAGCTCTTCCCGACCAGCGACGCGCTGCATCAGGCCGCGGTCACGGAGGCGCTGGCTCGCGCTTGCCGACTTCCGTTGCCGCAAATCCGCTTCACCGAGTCCGAGTCGCAGTGGTTCGGTGCCGCGTTCTACCTGATGAATCGAATCGATGGCCGGATACCGACCGATGTGCCGAGCTATCACAAGCGTGGCTGGGTGGCTGAATTATCAGCCGCCGAGCGTGCGCGCCTCTACGACAATGCGGTTGCAAAGCTGGCCGAGCTGCATCAGCTAGATCAGCGGCGGGTTGCACCTGTGCTTTCGCCCATGTCATCGACCGGCAGCCCCTTGCAGGCCTACGTCGAACATGTGACGGCATGGGCGAGGTGGGCGGACGCTGATCTGCAGATCAACCGGTCCTGCATCGCAGAAGCGTTGCGTTATGTGCAACGCGCCCTACCCGGTGATGTCGCGCCGGTGGTGGTGTGGGGCGATGCACGCATCGGCAACATGATCTTCGGAGCGGATCTGTCCGTGGCCGCAATGCTTGACTGGGAGGCCGCTACCATCGGCCCCGCCGGCATCGACGTCGGGTGGTGGTTAATGTTCGAGGAGTACATCTGTGAGGCCAGCGGGCTGACGAGACTGCCGGGTATCCCGTCTCGTGACGAGATACTAGAGCGCTACGAGTCTTTCCGGGGCCGCGCGGTCAAGAACATAAACTACTTCGAAGTGCTTGCCGCTCTTGTATTCTCGTTGATCAACAGTCGGCTGGCGACGTTGTTGCGGAATGCCGGAGTCGACGAGCGACAGGCGGGGCAGTTCGCCGAACGCTCGACCGGCATGCTGAGTCGCGGGCTCGACGTCGCGAATGCCTAAGTGCGATCGGCGGGTCCGACCGGACATGATCAGGCGTGCCACCAGTCGGCGAGTGCACGCAGGTAGCGGCGCAGTCGGTTCTTGGCCAGGCCGGGGTCGTTGACCAGCAACGCGTCGACGATCGCGGCGTGCACGGCGGCCAACTCGGGTGCGCGGGGCCCGGCCGCGGGGTTCGTCACGGGAAGCGCTGCGCTGTGACGCTCCCACAGTTCCAGTAGCACCGTCAGGAACAGTCCAAGAATCGGATTGCCGCTGAGATCGGCGAGCTCGGTGTGGAATACCCGGGCGGCTTCCAACACATCGGACTCCGGCGTGCACTCGTCGATTAACAGCGATCCGCGCAGCCGGTCGGCAACGCCGGGTTCGTTGATGCGCGCCGCGACATTGTCCAGGCAGCCGAGCTCAATGGACTCCTGCACCCCGAGCAGGTCGCGGACCTCGATGTGACGGTAGTCGAGGTACAAGCTCATCGTCTCCACGCTCGCCTCGGCGTCGGGTGCTGACACGACGAGTCCGCCCCCAGGTCCCCTCCGCATCTCCGCGATGGAGTGGAATTCGAGCAAGCGGATGGCTTCGCGCAATACCGACCGGCTTACGGCGTAGCGGCCTTGCAGGGTGCTTTCCGAGCCCAGCACGTCGCCGACTCGTCCGTCGCCGTGCCGGATGTCCTGTCGAATTCGTTCTGCTACAACCTCGGCCAGCTTGTCGCCGCTGATGACGTTCTCAGAGGCCGATGGGCGCCCCTGATACGACAGCATCTTCGCCTGATCGGCCAACCACGCACCCATGGCCTCAAGGTGGTTCTGCATGACGAATTGGGCGCGCGCTGCGTTGCCGGCGATGATCGCTTCGACGACCGCGCGATGGGCGTTGACGGCTTCGTGACCCATCTCCGCCGAGGTCGCGGCACGCTGGCCGCCCTTGGTCACCTTCGAGTAGCGCTCAGTGAGCTGAGCCAGGATCTCGATGAACAACGCGACTGCCGGGTTCCCAGACAGTTCCCCGATCGCGACGTGTACGACATGGCCGGAACGGCCGCGATGGAGCAAGTCGGAATCGTCTGCCGCCAAAACCGCACGCAGATGTTCGACACCCTGCTCGTCGACGCGCTCAACAGCAAGTGCCACCGCCAGCGGCTCGAGCAGGAGCCGTGCTCCGATGAGGTCTTCGAGGTTGGTGCCGATGCTCTCGAGATAAATGACCATCGCCCGGGTGGCGCCGCTGGGTTCTGGAGCTCGGACTACCAATCCGCCCGCGGGGCCGCGACGCATCGTGGCGGCCTGGTGATGCTCGGTGAGGCGGATTGCTTCGCGCAGCACGGCCCGGCTGACCCCGTATCGTTCGCGTAGTTCCCCCTCGGAGCCAAGTAGAGTACCGACGGGCCACCGTCTACGGATGATGTCGGATTCGATCCGTTTGGCGGTCAACTGGGCGAGCTTGCCCCTCGAGCCGCGTACGCCGTTCGTATCGGCCGCCGACAAGCTGGGCGAAGTCATTGAGTGTGCTCCATACGGTCAGTGAGTTGCACAGAGCGTACTGCCAGCCGGCGCGTCGTGGTGGATCCCGCGCTAACCAGTGCTTGATCCAGCTTCCTCGGGGAAATCTGGGCTCATGCTATCCTCCCCGATTGAGGATACTTAATAGATTCCCGCGATGCGCGCACTTTTTCCGCCTGCTCAAAGTCGCGCCGAAGGCCCGATCCATGAGGAGTGTCGTATGTATCGGTTGACGCTGGGTGATGTTCTGGATCAGAACAGTCGCACCTATCCCGACAAGGTCGCCACCGTGTGTGGCGAACACCGCTACACCTATCGCCAACTGAGGGAACGGGTCGATCGGCTGGCGGGCTGCCTTAACAAGGCCGGCGTTGGCGAGGGCGATCGGCTGCTGTGGCTGGGCCAGAATTGCCACCGGTTGCTCGAGTTGATTTTGGCAGGCGCGAGGCTGGGCGCGATGACATGCCCGGTGAACTGGCGGCAGTCCGTCGACGAGTTAGTGTTCGTGATCGAAGACCTCGACCCCAAGGTCGTGCTCTGGCAGGAGGACACCCTCGGCGACGTGTCGAAGGAGGCCCGCACCAAGGTCGGCGGCGCCGCGCTGTGGGTTCAGCACGACGGCGATGGCGAAGACGGCTACGAGCGTTTGCTCGCCACGAATGAACCGAACTCCTCGTTCGGCGATGTCGATCCGGCATTGCCGGTCGTGGTGATGTACACCGCGGCTTTCGGTGGTCGCCCGAACGGTTCAATGATCACGCAGCTCGGGCTGCTAACGCAGGACGCGAACCTCTTCTATCTCGCCGAGATCACTTCGGAATACGTGTATTTGAACTGCGGACCGTTGTTTCACATTGGCAGCCTGATGTTCACAGTGGCCACCTTTCACATCGGCGGAACGAACGTATTCATCGCGCGAGCCGATCCGCAGCACGTGATGGAGGTAATCAGCCGCGAGCGTTGCGTGTCGGGATTCGTGCTCCCCCCCACCATCGAGAAGATCGTCGAACTCAACGCCGATGGCGCGCACGACTTAACAAGCTTCCGGTCGCCGTTTCCGATGCCCGGCTGGGTCGACATGGTCTCGCCTGACACGTCGGCGTTCTTCCGTGGTGGATACGGTCAGACCGAGGCTACGGGATTCAACTGCTTCGCCGGATACGGCGGCAAGGCAGGGGTTTCGACGGCTGGGCGTCCATCGCCGTGGACGCGCGTCTACATCCTGGACGAAGACGGTCGCGAGGTGCCGCAGGGCGAAGTCGGCGAGATCACGTTCGACGGTCCGATGGTTCATGCGGGGTATTGGAACAGGCCGCAGATCAACGCCGAACGCACCCGCAGTCGCGGCTGGCGGACCAACGACCTCGGATTGCGGGACGAAGACGGCATCATCAACTTCATCGGACCCAAGACACAGATGATCAAGTCCGGTGTCGAGAACATCTATCCTGCGGAAGTCGAGCGGTGTATCGAGGAACTCGATGCGGTCAAGGAAGCGGCCATCATTGGTGTGCCGGATGCCCAGTACGTGCAATCGGTCAAGGCGATCATCGTCGTTGAGCCGGGACACACGGTCACGGCAGAAGACGTAATCGCCCACTGCAAGGCGCGCATTGCGTCGTACAAGAAACCAAAATTCGTCGAATTCCTCGACGCGTTCCCACGTTTGGTCACCGGCGGCAAGGACTATGCGCTGTTGGACCAGAAGTTCGGTGGCGGTGGCTACCCCGGCGGAGGTACCCGCAGTCAATAGGCGCCTGCCAACGAGCGGCGGCCCCGCCCGTCCGTTCTTGTTGAGCTGCGGCCGGGGACCGCCGTTCAGCCGTTCAGGAATTTGAGGGGCAGGTACTCCGCGCTGCGCACCGGCAGGTTAACGTATCGGACGTCTTCGCCAGGCGCGAGCTCATAGTGTGGCAAGCGCTTGTGCAGTTCTTCGATCGCGATCTTGAGCTCCATGCGGGCGAGATTGGAGCCCAGACAACGATGCGTGCCGCTGGCGAAAGCGATGTGCTGATGACGCGGCCGATCGATGTTGATACGCAAGGGATCGTCATGCACCGACGCATCGAGGTTCGCTGTCGCCCACGATGCGACGATGGCCTCGCCGGCCTTGATCACGAGGCCGTCACCGAGGTCAATGTCCTCGGTCGGGTAGCGCGTGCCGACAGGCACCGGCGACTCGTAGCGCAGTAGTTCCTCAACCAATCCGCGAATCAGCGACGTATCGGCGATGACCCGGGCGCGTTCGTCGGGATGCCGAGCGAGCCAGTCGATCATCAACGAAAGTGACGATGTCACGGTGTCGAGGCCGGCAAACATCATCAGCGTGATGATGTTCATCAGCTCCATGTCGTTTAACCGTTCGCCGTCAATCTCGGTCTCCAGCAGGATGCCCAGGACGTCATCGCGGGGCTCGGTGGCGCGACGATGAGCGAGGTGCTCGGTGAAATAGGTGACCAGGCGCATGCCGGCGGCAGCTCCGATCTCCTGGTTCGCTTCGGGGGTCTTTCCGGTGGGATGAAGGATGTCCTTCATGAATTGCAAGAAGAAATCGAGATCCTTTGTGGGAGCACCGAACAATTGCAGAAATGTCAGACAGGGAAGCGGCACGCAATAGCGCTGGGTGATGTCCACGACGTCGTCTCCTGCGAACCCATCGACGAGCTCACCGGCCAGCTGGCGCACCGCATCCTGGAGACGTGCCACCTGCTTGGGCGTGAACATCGGATCGAGGATGCGCCGCCACTTGGCGTGGTCGTCGCCGTCGATCTCGAGTGGGATCAGGGGCATGGGAACCCCGAATGCCGGCCCGCGGCCACCCACGCCAAGGACCTTGGGGTGTCGATTGATCCTGATGATATCGTCGTGGCGGTAGAGATAGACGACACCCTCTTCGACACGCTCGTACCGAAGATCGGCGACCTTTTGCGCGAGATACGGCTGTGGAGGCTGGACGTGTTCGGTCGCCTTACCGTATTCCGAGAGCCGGAAATCGAACGGCTCGAGTTTGGTCTCCATATTCTTTGATCTCCTGATGTTTTGATCTTGCGATAAGTGCCGTGGTCGTTTCTAACGGATGTCGAGCATGTCGCGACCGGTGAAGCCGGCGGGCGCATCTTTCACCCCGGGACGCACCGGCCACGCGCTCGTAGAAGTCGGCGGGCTCTCACCACGCGGGTCGCCGGCCAGCAGCACTTCGCGCCCGGACGCGTCGTAGCTGTGTTGGTCCAAGCTCACCCAAACGCCCCAACGGTCGGGCAATTCGCCGACGGCGTCTTGTACGAGCGCCATGTGGGTCTCCTGTCGCATGCTGGCGAGACCAGATCGTAGGTGAACGTTGGTCAACCGCTCATCGAGCGTACAACAAAGAGCACTCTATTCGAACCCCGTTCCCGTCGGTGCCGCGCATCCGGGTATTTCGCGCCAGGGTGAGCTCCCCAGCGCCGCGTCGCGGCCGGCTTAGCCGGTTTCGAGAATGATTAAAGTCCGAGGTAAACAGCGATATTGGCCGGATTCCGGCGGTCGACCGTGCGGCGGCCTATCGGCCGGATTGGGCGCCTGCCAGTCGATCCTGTTGATGATGAGAGGAGCGCAAGCGAGCCGCAGAAGCGCAATCTAGGACACTATTTTCGCCGCCCGGATACGCGCCGAATATAGTGCCGTATCAGTGGGTGATGACAGATTGCTGGAGGTAGCGATGGGCAAGGTCGACGGTCTGTCGTTGTGGTTGCGTGATCCCGACTTCCCCTGGATCGACCAGTCCGTTGGTGCTTTACTGGAACACCGCGCGCGCCACGACGCGGGCCGGGTTGCGCTGTACTGGTCGGCCGCCGGCGGCACGATCACCGCTTTGACGTACGCCGACGTCTATCGCGACGCGTGCAGGATTGCCCGAGGACTGCTCGAGTTAGTCGAACCAGGCCAGGCGGTCGCGGTCTGTGGCCCCAATTCGATCGAGTGGGTATTGCTCGAGTACGCCTGCGCCCTCGCGGGCGTGGTGTTGGTGCCCATGAATCCAGCGATGCGTGAAGACGAGTTCCTTCACATCCTCGACATGACCGACAGCCGTGTGGTGCTGGCGGTGAACGAGTTCCGCGGACGGGGCGTCGTCGACTCCCTGCGGTCGGCGGCGGGCTCATGCGCGGGGCGCCCGCAGGTCCTGGAGCTGGTCGACTGGGCGGGATCGACCGACGGCACCAACTCCTTGCCCACCGTCGATCCCAAGGCGCCCTTCATCATTCAGTACACCTCCGGCACGACGGGACGACCAAAGGGCGCGGTGCTCGACCACGCTGCATCGGTCAACGCGGGGGCACTGTGGGTAGGGGGCTGGGGGCATACCGCCGATGACATCCTGGTGACCGCGGCGCCGTTGCACCACATCGGCGGTTCGGTGGCGATTGTGCTGGGTGCGCTTGCCGCCGGCTCGTCGTTCGGCACCTTGGCAACTTACGACGTCGATCAGCTGATCGCCTTCGTCAAGAACACCGCGGCGACCGTCGTGGCGGCGGTGCCGACCATCCTCTACGACCTGCTCGAGCGACCCGGCTTCAGCCCGGATCAATTACCCTCCTTGCGCACCGTCATGGGGGGAGGCGCCTACGTTCCGCCGGAGGCGATCCGCACGATCGAATCGCGGTTCGGCGTGGAGTGCATAGTCAGCTATGGGCAGAGCGAAGCCCCGGCGTTCTTGCAATCGAGCCGCGACGACCCGCCTGAGCTGAAGGCGACATCGCTGGGACGACCGTTGGCAGGCCGCGACGTACGCATCGCCCTGCCCAACGGCGTTACGGCTCGCGACGGTGTGGTGGGGGAGATTTGTACCCGTTCGGACATGCGCATGGTCGGCTATCTTGGCCAACCTGAGGCAACCGCCGAGGTCGTCGATGACGACGGATGGCTGCACACGGGGGATCTCGGAGCGATGGACGAAAACGGGTACGTGACGTCGCACGGGCGTGCGCGAGACGTAATCATTCGCGGCGGCGAGAACATTTACCCGGATGAGGTCGAGGCTGTGCTGTCCACGCATGAATCGGTGGCTGCCGTGGCGGTGGTTGGTCAACCCGACGTCCGTTGGGGTGAGGTGCCTGTGGGATTTGTCCTGCTCAATGCCGGTTATGACATGGACGAGGCACGGTTGATGGAGTACGGGCGGGAGCGGCTCGCCTCGTTCAAGGTGCCCAAAAAGTGGATTCCTATCGAAGCCATGCCGCTGACGTCGTCGGGCAAGGTTCGCCGCGTCGAGCTGCGAAAAGCGTTGTCCGAGAAGGCGTGACGTGGCTAGACCCCGGTGAGGGGTATCCGTTGGCGGCCGTGCAGGTGTTGGCGCCGAAATGAGGGCTGCTTGGGTCCTGACAGGCCGTCGGAGGTCACCGGACCGAATCCATTCCCAACCATGGTAATGCGCGGGGAAGCGGCAGCGGCGGGTGCGATGTCAGCGCCGGCGCGCCTTGACTCGCTCGGCGGCTCAAGCCATGATGTGGTATGGACAATGAGTATACTGTTTAACTATCGACGGCGAATCCCCGGAGACCGATGAGTAAAGAAGATCTGTTCGAACCTGAAATCGAGGCCATGCCACGGCCGGAACTCGAACAACTGCAGGAGCAACGCGTTCTCGAGCTGATTCCGTATGTTTACGAGCGGTCAGACTTCTACCGCATGCACTGGGATGAAGCGGGGGTCAAGCCAGCCGACATCCGGTCGTTGCAGGATTTCAAGGAGCGAATCCCGTTCATCAACAAGGACATGATCCGCGACTACCGGGAGAAGACCGGCGACCCGTACGGAGGGATCCTGTGCGTCGACCCGGCCGACTTGACGTCGATCGCGTCGAGTTCGGGGACCACCGGTGACCCGACGTTCTTCAACGAGCAATATGACGAGTACATCCCGCTGATGGTGGGTTGGGTGCGGGCACTTTGGGAGCACGGCCTGCGACCGGGCGACCACGCGATCACCGGGTCAGCGACGTTTCGCGGTGCGTCCTGCCACGAGCACCGAATCCTCGGTGTCGTACCGATAGCGATCGACAGCTGGTTTGGCCAATGGGATGCGGTGCTGGACGCCATCAAGCGGTACGACGTCAGGCAGATCCATGTTGTGGGACCGCTGATTTCGGAACTCGAGCGTCTCAGTCATCACCGCGACATGCGTGAGGCGCTGGCTCCGCTGAAGTTCATGACCTTCGCCGGTGAGCCGATGGGGTCGCGCATGCAGCAGACCGTCCGGGAGGAATGGGACACCGACCTGGTGATGTGGACGAGCGCCGGCGACACCGGAACCGCGTGGGAATGTAAGCAGCACAACGGATACCACGTCCACGAGGACACCGTCTTGGTGGAGGACCTCGTCCCCGACAAGAACGAGTCGGTAATCGAAGGGGAAGTCGGCGAATTGGTCACGACCGACCTCGATAACCTCGTTGCGCCGTTGATCCGCTATCGCGCTGAGGATCTGGTGCGAGTGAATCGGCAGCAGTGCGAATGCGGTCGTACTCATGCCCGGTTCTGGCCGCTGGGACGGGCGGGCGACCTGACGATCGTACGGGGCAAATCGGTCATGCCGCTGGAAGTATGGGCGGTTATCGAGCAATTCGACGAGACCCGCTCGGCGCTGTTCCAAATCATCCGGCCGCAGAAAGAGGTAGATGAGCTGCGCTTGCGCGTGGGTTATGCGCCGGATTTGACCAAGGACACCGCCGAACTGCGTGAGCGGATCTGCGCAGGTTTGGCCGAAGCGGTCGGTATCTCCCCCACCGTCGAATTGCTCGAGGAGAAGGAAATCGTCGCCCGTGCGTCATCGGCGGCCAAGATTCCGAGGATTGCGAAGTCATGAGCCAACAATCAACCATCGCCAGGGCTGCAAAGCTTCAGCGGCCAGGGATCGCCTGGATCGGGCGCTACCGGATAGGTGACGATGTCATCGACTTCACCGTCAGCGAAGACGACTTCGCGCGCGACACCGCCTGGGCTGCGCAGGTCTTACGCGGTCACGGCATCAGCAAGGGAAGTCACGTTCTGGTGACGGCCACCCCATCTGAGACGCCGTGGATTGATGCGTTTCGCGTCGGTGCTGGCGTGGCGGGCGCGGTGTATTCGAACGCCGAACCGTGGAACTGGGACGCGCGTCGTTCGGAGATGTACATCCGCCGGCTGAACACTGAAATGGTGATCGGGCTGAGTGCCGAAACGGTCACAGCCATGGGGCAAATCACCGATGCCGCCGTTCGGCTCGGCTCTGTTGGCACCATCTTGGCCAGGCCGGAGGCGCTGCCGGTGATCAACGACCTCGGCATCGAGGCGGGTTTGTACGTCCGGTTGGGTCCGGCCGTGGCCGTCACCGCGCCTGATCGTGCGGGACTGCAGTACGACGAGGATGAGTGGGCGCTCGAGACCGTCGATGGACAGCTTGTCGTGTCCACGGTGGGGCCACGCGCGACGCGGTTCGACCGGCAGCCTACTGGTGTGGCGGGCGAAGTGACGTCGACGCCGGGCGGCGCTCGTATCGCCCTGCGCTGACCTCGCGCGGCAAGAAAGCGCCGGCCGGAATCTTCGGCCGGCGCTTCATCTCGTCAACAGACCGGCAGACCTAACCGCCTGCCCTGGCCGAGACCGCTTTGGCGGCCGCGGTCTCGGCGGTGTGTTTGCGGGCCAGCTCGAGCCCGGCCTGCAGGCTTTCGGCGGTCATCACCCAGTCCTTACACGAGCAGCCGCAAGAGTAAGTCCCATCGTCGAGCGGGATGACGGACTGCACGTCGCATTCACCCGAGGACACCGCGTCGGATAAGAACTCCCTCGGCGAATCGTGCAGGACATTGTCGGACATCAGGCGCCGGCACCCACGGGCTCCTCGACGGGAACCTGCGGCACATCGGGGAACAGTTCGTAGAACGTGCCGCGCATGACCCGCTCGGCCACCTTCGGATCGGCGTCGTCGAACAACTCGTGCAGAGTCTCCTGCGTGTGGCCGAACGTCCCCTCCATGTGGGGGTAGTCGCTGCCCCACATGACGTTGTGGTAGCCCATGTAGGTCGCGGCCGCGACCGCGCTTTTGTCGTGCTGGAACGAGGCGTACACCTGGCTGAAGATCTGTTCGCGGATCGGACGCTCGAGCTTGGGCCGCACCGCCATGTGGTGCTGACGATAGCCCTCCTCCATGCGGTCGGCGATGAACGGAACCCATGTGGCGCCGCCTTCGGAGACCAACACCTTGAGGTTCGGTCGCTTGTCCAGTGCGCCGGACGCGACCAGCTTCATGACCGCCCGCTGGCCTTCGAACGTCGTCTCGGTGTAGTTGAGGACGGCGCCGCCTGGACCGCGGTACTTCTGGCCAGGGTTCCGTGTCTTGTCACTCAGATCGACGGGCTCGCTGCCGATATGGAAAGCGACGACCATGTTCGCGGCATCGCATGCGTCCCAGAATGGCTCCCACTCGGGATAGTTGTAGTCCTTCTGCATGGGATGAGGCAGGGTCGGCAGGAAGACCGCGCGGTAGCCCATCTCGGCGATGCGCTCCAGTTCCTTGACCGCGTCGCCGATGTCGAGTGTGGACACTTGACCGACGGTGACCAGCCGCGGGCTGGCTTTCTCCAGGGTTTCGTACGCCCAGTCGTTGCTGACCCGCAAAGCCTCACGCAGCAGTTCTGGGCTGCGGAACGACGAGCACCACAACCCGAGGGAAGGGTAGACCACCTCGCCCCACACGCCCTCGTTGTCCAGGTCGTTGATGCGGACCGACACGTCCTTGCCGCCCGGAGCGCCGACGGTCATCTCCATGAACTTGCGTGCGGCACTGGTGGGAAGTTTGCGCCGGAACGCCATACCGTCGATATGGACAGTCTCCCACTCGCCGTCGGGGTCCTTGACGGATCTTGGTACGCGTTCGGCGAGGTGAGGCGGCAAGTTGTCCCGCCATAATTCGTCGGGCTCCAGGAAGTGCGAGTCACCGGAATTGGCCCAAAGTTTCGTCATTATGTCCCTTCTCTGTTCGAGGCTGCGGCAACCTGCTCGCCAGCACGGATCGGGGTCTCAATCCCTCGTCGACATCAACTATACGCTGTCAAGTGAGGTTGCGCGAGAGCCGCCGCGACCGCTGTCCAGTCACCTGACCGGCCCCTAAATGAGTAGTCCGCTTAGCCCGCGGTGCAAGTCGCCGGTTCAACGACGTTGGGCCCGTAGTCGTCGGGGCAGCACAGCTGCGGTTCCTCGTTGCGCCACACACGCCGGCGCGTCGCAGGCCATCGAACTCATATCGACGTCGGTGTGAAACGCTGTTTCCCCGGACCTCGATCGGTGGAATGCCGCAAGACATGGTGGCCCAGGATGTACAGACGATCCGCGCTCCGCTCGGTCGGTTGCTGCGTGGATCGACAGCGGCCGCCGCGCACGCCCAGTATCTATCGGCCGGCGCCCAGGCCTCGGCTTCTCACCGGTCACTCGCGGTCAGCGCGGCATGTACTCGACTTGTAGGTGCTTGATCCCGTGCACGAAGTTGGCCCGCAGGTAGTCCGGCTCGCCCACCGTGCGGATATCTGGCAGCGTCGAGAAGAGCTTGAGGAAGAAGATGGAAAGCTCGAGTCGGGCTAGGTTCGCGCCCAGGCAGTAGTGAGGTCCGGGGGCTCCGAATCCCAAGTGCGCGATTTGCTTTCGGGTGATGTCGAATTCCGTGCCGCGTTCGAAGTAGTCTTCGTCCTGATTGCCAGAGCGGTACCAGAGCACTACTTTGTCTCCGCGCTCGAATACCTGGTCGCCGAGCATTACACCGTCGCGGGTGACCGTGCGCCGCATGTGCAAGACCGGCGAGGCCCACCGGACGATTTCTTCGACGGCAGCCTTGGTATGGGTCTGGGGATCCGACAGCCACAGCGCCCGCTGATCGGGAAACAACGTCAAGGCGTGCATGCCGTGCGCGATTGCGTTACGGGTGGTCTCGTTGCCCGCGGTGATGAGCAGGATGAAAAACGCGGCAAGTTCCTGGGGGCTGAGGTTGTCCTCATTGCGCGCCGCGACAAGTGCGGTGATCACATCGTCACGGGGATTGTTGATCCGATCGTTGGCGAGTTCTGCTAGCAGCGCGGCGAGTTCGTCGCTGGCGGCGTAGATGGCCGAGCCGACCGCTCGCGGGCTCTGGTCGGGGACGTATTCAGGATCGCTAGCGCCCATGATGATGTTGGTGAGATCGAATATGCGCCGTTCGTGGCTGCGCGGAACCCCCATCATGTCGTTGACGATGCGCAGCGGAAGTAGGGCCGCAACTTCGGTGACGAAGTCGCATGCGCCACGCTCGCGCACGCCATCGAGGATTGCCCGGCTCTGTTGATCGACGTCGGCGCGCACGCGCTCGAGCGAGCGGGGAGTGAAGCCGCGCGAGACGATCTTTCGTACGCGGGTGTGCTCGGGGTCGTCCATAGTGATCACCGAACTGCGGTACTCGAGCATGGCCTGCGACTGATCGAAGATGAGCGTGCCCTGCCCCGAGCAGAAGTCTCCGGCGCGGCGGCTTACCTCCCGGATGTCGTCGTAGCGCGTCAACGCCCAAAAGCCGCCGCCGCGCGGGTTGCCTTGCGTGTCGCGCTCTGGACAGTACGGGCGGGGTTCGTTGGCGCGCAGCCATGCGAACGCGGCGTCTCGCTCGTTGGCCGGTCTGGTCCACCAGCTCAGGTCGTCGAGGTCAATTGTGGGTGTGCTGTCAACGGATGCCATCGCGCGCTACCTTCGTGTCGGTCGGACGGTCGTGGGTTTGGGTCATTCGCCGGTGGCCCCGGCTAGCAGGATCGATTGGTATTCGATGAAGCCGGTGACGCCCTCGGGGCCACCTTCGCGGCCGATGCCTGATTCTTTGAAACCGCCGAAGGGGCTACCTAGATCGATTGGGGCTGAGGAGTTTACGGCGACTGAACCGGCTCGTAGCCGGGCGGCGAGGCGTTCGGCGCGGGTCGGGTCGGAGGTCCACACGCTGGCCGCCAAACCGTAGGGCGTGTCATTGGCGATCCGGACGGCGTCGTCGTCGTCGGAGTATTCGATGGCGAGCGCCACCGGGCCGAAGATCTCGTTGCGGGCCAGCGCGGACGTGGTGTCGACGTCGGCGAACAACGTCGGCTCGAAGTAGTGGCCGGTGGTCAGGTCCGCCGGTCGACGTCCGCCGGCGACGAGTCGGGCGGTCTTTGCGCCCTGCTGGACAGTGGCTTCGATCCGTTCCAGTGCCTGTGCCGAGATGACGGGGCCGATTTCGGTGGCGCGATCCGCGGGATCTCCGACGCGAAGGGACCGGACACGCTCGGCGAGCGCGCGGACTATGTCGTCATACCGTGTCCTGGGAATCAGTATGCGGGACAACGATGTACATACTTGGCCGCTACCAGCCATCGCGCCGAGCACCAGCGCGTCGATTAGCGCGTCGGAGATTTCGGCATCGTCGGCGACGATCGCGGCGGACTTGCCCCCGAGTTCCAGGGTGAGGCGGCGAAGGTCGCGGCCGCAAGCCTCCGCTATTCGGCGGCCCACTGCCGTCGATCCGGTGAAGCTGACCTTGTCGATTTCCGGGTGAGCCACCAGATGTGCGCTGACGGCGTCGTCGGCGGGGACGACGTTGAGGATGCCCCGCGGGATTCCAGCCTGCTCGGCGGTTTCAGCGAGCACGAACAGCGACAGGGGGGCCTCTAGCGACGGTTTGAGTACCACCGGGCAGCCGGCCAGCAACGCCGGTGCGATCTTGAGTGCAGTGGTGAATAGTGGTGCGTTCCATGGGACTACGGCGGCGACGACACCGACCGGCTCACGTCGGACCAGCACGGTCCCGCCGGTCAGTGCCGGGCGTGTCTCCCGCCATGGATAGGTGGTGGCGAGTCGTTGATGCACGCGAAGTACGCCGATCGCCGAGCCGACTTGGGCATTGGCGGCCCAGGCGCGCGGGCTGCCCACCTCGTCGGAGATGAGTTCCGCCAGTTCGTCACCGCGCGCTTTGAGCGCCTTGGCCAATCGGGCGAGGCGCTCGCCGCGCTCTGCGGGCCCAAGCTCGAGCCACTCACGACTCTCGTGGGCCGCCCGGGCCGCGCGCACCGCCCGATCGACGTCAGCGACAGCGGCTAGCGGCACTTGGCCGATCGGCAATTCGGTGGCGGGTGACTGAACCTCGACGTAGGTGTCGGTGTGCGGCTTGAGCCACTGTCCGTCGATGAATAGGCGGTCGTATGTCCGCATGCGGTGTCCTTCGCGGTTCGCTAGCTATCGGGCGCTCAGCGGAGCAGGGTGCGGCCACCGTCCACCATGAGAGTGGCCCCCGTCACGTAGCGCAGATCCGTGGCCAAAGACACGATGACCGGTGCGATGTCAGTTTCGGAATCGCCCAGCCGACCGAGTGGGACCTTCTTCAGCACACCGTCGAACCAGCGGGAATGCTGCTGGGCGTATTTCGCCACGTTCTCGGTCAGGGCGGCAGGGCACAAGACGTTGACCGTAATCCCGTAGCGGCCCCATTCCTTGGCCGCGTGCTTCGTGAGCCCGCGGATCGCTTCCTTATTGGTGCCGTACGCGGAGAACCCCGGGTCACCGTCGACACCGGTGGACGACGCCATGTTCACGATGGTGCCGCCGGTCTCCTTCATGTACGGCAAGCACATTTGCATGGCATGGAAGGTGGGGAACAGTCCGCCATTCATCGCCGACCGCACCATGTCACTGGTGGTGTCCTCCAACGGGACGGGTACTCCCGCGCTCACCCCGCTCTGGGCATTGTTGACCAAGATTGTCGGTGAGCCGAATTCTGACACCGTGCGGTCGATAACGCCCTTCAGCGCGTCGATGTCGGACACGTCGCAACCGATGGCGATCGCCGTTCCGCCAGAGGTGGTGATCTGCTCGACGACGTCAGCCACCCGGGAGTGCGTGCGGCTCGCCGCGCACACCGATGCGCCCTCGGCGGCCAACCGCACGGCGATCCCTCGGCCGATGCCCTGGCCGGCGCCGGTCACGATGGCCACCTGTCCCTTGAGTCTGCTCATTGCGGTGCTGGCTCCCATGTGCTCGCGGTCGAATGCGCTCATCGGCGGGCGGCGAAACGGCATTTTTCTCGGCGTTTCGGCCCACGGGGCTTGGCGGTAATCGTCCGTGAGCCACGGCCGACGCCCCAATAAAGAGTGTACTATATGCCAGGTGCGGCACCGCTGCCGTAGTGAGATCGCATAGCTAGCCAAACACGATGCGTTCTGCAGAGCGATGCCCAGCCCACGGCATCGGCGAGTCGGAACTCCTCGGTGATGATTGCGTTGAAGCGGAAGTCGACGATGTCGGCACCGCCGTGCTTCTCGGGCGTCTCCCAGTTCAGCAGACCCAGCTTGCCTACTTCTCGGTCGACGTGGCCGCGTTGCTACGACTCCTCGATAGGCGGCACAAAGGAGGTTTCGAAGAACGAGCGCGCGGTGTTGCCGAACTCATTGCGTTCGGGCTCGAAGCTCTTGCGTTTCACCTGACCTCCATCGGTGCGAGGCATCGGATGGTCGCCGGCGTGATCGGCGACTGACCCATGAACCCGATAAGCTAATACTCAAAGTGGCGTCCTATTGCTTGCGTGAGCCGGGCGCGGCGGGTCGCCACCGTCAACTAGCTGTGGAAGTCGCGGATGCCGTCCCAGTCCACCAGAGTCCAGCCGGTCATCGGGTTACCCGTGATCACCACGCGCCCGATGTTGGGCAGCGGGTGACTGGTCAGCAGGGTGTCCTTTGCGTTCCTCGCGTTCATCAGCGTCCAGTACTCGATGGCGAACTTGTGCGAGAACACCACCGGATTGTGCTGGCCGCTGTTGTAGACCTTTTGGATGGCCGCGGTGAATCCGTCGTTGAACTGCTTGCCGTTGATCGACCCGGGGATGCTGTCCTGGACGTCCCCCCTGAGCCAGTCCGCCGGGGCCAGCAGGTACGTCGCGTTCTCCTGGGCAACCGGCTTGCCCTCGAACCAGCCGGCGTTGATCTCCTGGATGCCTTGCAATACCTCGACCTGCTTGCCCAGTTCGGCGGCCAACGGCGCGGCGGTCTGCTGGGTTCGGGCCATGGTCGAGGCGTAGATGCCGTCGTAGTCCTTGTGGCCCGCCTGGTGGGCGACCTGCTGGGCCTGCCCCTTGCCCTCCGGGCTCAGGCCGGGGCCCGGCACCGAGGTGTCGATGATCCCGCTGGCGTTGGCTTCGGACTCGGCGTGCCGGATGAACGTCACCGTGATGCTGCGTGCCTGCGGCGATCCGCCACAGGCGCCGACGATTACGGCCGCGGTGAGCGCCGCGACCGCCTTCGACACATTCCGGACCAACCTGCGCTTCGGCATGTCGATAGCCTGCCCTGCCGACGGCTTCGGTGGGAAGGGTTTGCGATGGTTAGGTGGAGAAAATACGTCAGAAGGAGACTCAGATGGCGATTGAACCGAGTGCCGTCGGCGCGGTGACCGAACCCATGCTGTTCGAATGGACCGACCGCGACACCATGCTCTATGCGCTCGGTGTCGGCGCCGGCATCGACGACCTGTCGTTCACCACCGAGAACAGCCACGACATCGACCAGCAGGTGCTGCCCACCTACGCGGTGATCTGCTCCCCGGCCTTCGCCGCGGCGGGCAAGATCGGGACGTTCAACCACGCCCTCCTGCTGCACGGCTCGCAGGGCATCCGGCTGCACGCGCCGCTGCCGCCCGCCGGGAAGCTGTCGGTGGTCTCGGAGGTCGCGGACATTCAGGACAAGGGCGAGGGCAAGAACGCCATCATCGTGCTGCGCGGCCGGGGCACCGACCCCGACTCGGGCGAGTTGATCGCCGAGACGTTGACCACGCTGGTCATCCGCCAGGCGGGCGGTTTCGGCGGATCGCCGGGCCAGCGCCCGATCGCCCCCGAGTTCCCGGACCGCGAGCCGGACGCCCGCGTCGCCCTGCCCACCCGCGAGGATCAGGCCCTGATCTACCGGCTGTCCGGTGACCGCAACCCGCTGCACAGCGATCCCTGGTTCGCCAAGGAGCTGGCCGGATTCCCCAAGCCGATCCTGCACGGGCTGTGCAGCTACGGGGTGGCCGGTCGCGCGCTGGTCGCCGAGCTCGGCGGCGGCGTCGCGGCCAACGTCACGTCGATCGACGCGCGGTTCACCTCACCGGTGTTCCCCGGCGAGACGCTGACCACGCTGATCTGGCGCACCGAACCGGGCAAGGCGGTCTTTCGCACCGAGGCCTCGGGCGCCGAGGGTTCCGGCCCTCGCGTGGCGCTCGACGACGGCGCGGTGGAATACGTCCAGGCCTAGCCCGACAGCCGGCCCGCCAGGCGGGCGGTGAACTCGCCGGCCTTCGCCGGGCTGTCCAGGGCGAACCGCGCCGCGGTGGCGCGGTCACCGTCGTCGTAGTGCCGCACCAGGATCGGCACCCCGCCGTCGCGGACCGCGTCGAACGCGTCCTCGTCGGTGATGTCGTCGCCGAGATAGACCGGCGTCAGGGCGCCGGACTCGGCCTCGGTCAGGTGAGAGAGCACCCAGCGCAACGTCTTTCCCTTGTCCCAGTCCAGGTCCGGGCGCAGCTCGATGACCTCGCGTCCGGTGGTCACCCGGAGGCCGTCGCGACGGCCCGCCGCGCGCACGGCGGCCGCCGCCTCGCCGACGCGGTCCCGCGCGGCGTTGCGGTAGTGCACGGCGACGCCAAAACGCTTGTGCTCCACCACCACACCGGGGATGGAGCCCAGCCGCTCCTGCAGCTGGGCGGCCGCGTGTTCCAGCACTGGGACGGCCGTCGCCGCCTCGTCGTTCTGATGGTGCGCGCCGTCGGGCGCGGTCAACTCGAAACCATGGCTGCCGGCATACCAAATCCCGGGAACGCCAACACGTTTCGTCACATCGGCCAGATCGCGGCCCGACAGCACCGCGACCGGGCACCGCGCCGCCAGCTGCCGCAGCGCCTCGGTGGCCCCGGCGACCGGGACGGCGGCGTCGGGGTCGTTGACGATGTCGGAGAGTGTGCCGTCGAAGTCGAAGAACACCGCCGGCCTGCGCTCGGCCAGGTCGTCGAGCACCGTCAGCGCGTCGGGCAGCTGCGACATCCGGAGGTCCCCGGTGCGCACCGTGACCTCGCGAGCGTCGGCGACGACCGCATCCGCGCCGGCGTCTGCCAGCGCGTCACCGTGCCCGACGCCGATGACCAACGCGAACCCGCCGGCGCGCGCGGCCTTGACGACCGCTTCGTGGGTCGTGACGACCACGCCCCGCCCGGGGAGCGCGCCGACGTCGTCGGCAGCCCTCGACAGGTCCTCGGCCGAGGAGAAAACGGCGGTGGCCACGCCGATCTCATGCAACCGGCCGTCCAGCGCGGGCTCTGGCGCGTCGAACAGCACCGCGTCGTGGCGACGCGGGTCGATGACGACCGACCCCGACTCTGGCATGACCCAACCTTCTCACGAGGATCGGTCCGGCCGGGAGTGGGTCAGTGCCGCGCTTGTCCCGGGAAAGGCGGGCGCGGCCCCGGTGTGCGGCCGGGGAAGGCGCGGTGGGAACGCTTGCGGCGACGATCGCCGAACAGCAGGACCGAGTCCTGGCTGAGCGCGACGAGGCGTGCCATGCCGAGCTCGATGCCGGCGGCCAATTGCTTGACGTCGAACGCGGCGCCGCGCTCGGCGGTGATACCGAACACGAGTTCGTCGCCGTAGCTGAGCACCGCGACCCCGGTGCTCAACTCGACGGCGGTCGGCGGGATGGGCAGCACGCGCTCCATCGTCTGACCCATCAGCCGCAGCCGGTGCCGCGGCCCAGGCGCGTTCGTGGTCAACGTCACGATGGGACGCTGCGGCAGTCGCGACAGCAGTTGGATCACGCCGTCGCGCACCATGTTCGGCAGGCAGTTGAGCGCCGCCTCGACGATGCCGCCGGACGGTGTGGGGTCGGTTCCCCCGGCGCCCCAGCGGGTCTGCACGGTGCGCAACCGCTGGACCGGGTCGTCGTGTTCGACGGGCAGGTACGGTGACCGGACCGGCGTCGGCACCAGGGCGCGCAGCGAGTCCGCCCGCGGTTCCTCGCCGCGGCCGAGCAGGACCGTGCGGAAGCCCTCGGCGGTCGCGGCGAGCGCGACGTCGTTGACGGTGGCACCGAACCTGCGGCAGACCCGGTCGACGTCGGCGATCGGGACGCGCACCGTGGCGTAGCGCCGCAGGACGGCGGCCCGGTCGTGTGTCCGCAAGGCGGGCCAGACCGCGCCGAGGACGGCGCCGGTCGCGGTCCAGGACATCCGCCACAGCGCGTCGGGCCAGTCGTTTCGGCGCCGTGGCGCGCGCGAAACGGGTTCGGCGGCAGGGGTGTTGGCGAAGGCGGCGGCGTCGGCGTCGTCGCACAGCCGGGTGAGCAGCTGCGCGGGCGAGTTGCCGTCCGTCAGGCGGTGATGGGTCTTCATCAGGATCGCCCAGCGGTTGCCCTTCAGGCCTTCTATCACCCAGCATTCCCAGGGCGGACGGTCCGGGCGTAGGGGTCGCTCGAGGGCGTGGGCGATGGCCGCGGCCAGCTCGGCCTCGTCACCCGGCCGGGGGATCGCCACCCGGCGCACGTGGCGGCCGAGGTCGAATCCCGGGCAGTCGACCCACTCGTGGTGCGCCGGGTGGGGCCGCAGCAATTGCGTGCAGCGGGGTATTGACCGAATGCGTTCGGCCAGAAGGCATTCGAGTCGACGGTAATCGGGTGTGCCGCCATCGACGATGGCCACCGCGCCGATCGCCAGGCCGGCGTGCTGGTCGGGATCCTGAGCCTTCAGGAGTGCCGTATCCAATACCCTCACCTGCGCCATGCTCGCCCCCGCCGGAAATTTTGCCCGGTTACCAGTGTCTGCCCTGCCCCGCTTCCGCGGTAGGCACGCGGCGTTAAGACCTTGTTTAGGAGTTGAAGATCGGTTTAACAACGGTTGGCGCAGGCGAGAGGCAATTCGAACATATTTTCGATAGACTGCGAACCGTGGGTTGGTTTAATGGCCCGCCGAGCTGGGCGGAGATGGAGCGGGTGCTCAACGGCAAGCCGCGCCATGCCGGCGTGCCGGTGGCGCCAGGGGAGGATGCCCCCCTGTCGCCCAAGCGCGGAACGTACCGGCCGCCGGACGGTACCCGGGCGGCCCGCTCGTCCGTCACTCATTCCGTTCCGTATGCCGAGCTGCACGCGCATTCGGCGTTCAGCTTTCTCGACGGGGCCGGTACGCCGGAGGAGCTGGTGGAGGAGGCCGCCCGGCTGGGGTTGCGCGCCCTGGCGCTGACCGACCACGACGGCCTGTACGGGGCGGTGCGGTTCGCCGAGGCGGCCGCCGAACTCGAGCTGCGCACCGTGTTCGGCGCGGAACTGTCGTTGGGGCCCTCGCAAAGATCCACAGCCCGCACCGAGGCCCCCGACCCGCCTGGCCCGCACCTGCTGGTGCTGGCCCGCGGCCCGGAAGGCTACCGGCGGCTGTCCCGTCAGCTGGCCGCGGCGCACCTGGCCGGCGGGGAGAAGGGCAAGCCGCGCTACGGGATCGACGCGCTGACCGAGGCCGCCGGCGGGCACTGGCACATCCTGACCGGATGCCGCAAAGGCCATGTCCGCCAAGCCCTTTCCGACGGCGGCCCGGACGCGGCGGCCCGCGCGCTGGCCGACCTGGTGGACCGGTTCGGCTCGCAAAGGGTCAGCATCGAGCTGACCCACCACGGTCAACCCCTCGACGACGAGCGCAACGCGGCGCTGGCCGGGATCGCGCCGCGCTTCGGTGTCGGCGTCGTCGCCACCACCGGGGCGCATTTCGCGGGCCCGTCGCGGCGCCGGCTGGCCATGGCGATGGGCGCCATCCGGGCGCGGCAGTCCCTGGACGCCGCCGCCGGGTGGCTGGCCCCGCTGGGGGGCTCGCACCTGCGGTCCGGCGAGGAGATGGCCCGGCTGTTCGCCTGGTGCCCCGACGCGGTGAGCGCCGCCGCCGAGCTCGGCGAACAGTGCGCGTTCGGGCTGGCGTTGATCGCCCCGCAGCTGCCGCCCTTCGACGTGCCCGGCGGGCACACCGAGGACAGCTGGCTGCGGCAGCTGACCATGACGGGCGCGCGTGACCGCTACGGGCTGCCCGACGCCGCGCCGCGCGCGTACGCCCAGATCGAACACGAGCTTAAAGTGATTGCGCAGCTGCGGTTTCCGGGCTACTTTCTGGTGGTCCACGACATCGCCCGGTTTTGCCGGGAAAACAACATCCTGTGTCAGGGCAGGGGATCGGCGGCCAACTCCGCGGTCTGTTACGCCCTGGGTGTCACCGCGGTGGACCCGGTGGCCAACGAGCTGCTGTTCGAGCGCTTCCTGTCGCCCGCCCGCGACGGGCCGCCCGACATCGACATGGACATCGAGTCCGACCAGCGCGAA
>NZ_LZJG01000492.1:0-889 GCF_001667785.1 Mycobacterium sp. E3247
GCGTGCAGCACGCCCAGCATCAACCCGAACGTCAGGAAGTCGAACAGCGAGCTGATCGGTCCGAAGATCAGCATGAACCGGCGGATGAACGCGACGTTCCAGTGCGACGGCGCGTGCAGCTGCTCGGCGTCGACCCTGTCGGTGGGGATCGCCAGCTGCGAGGAGTCGTATAACAGGTTGTTCAGCAGGATCTGGCTGGGCAGCATCGGCAGGAACGGCAGCAGGGCCGATGCGGCCGCGGCGCTGAACATGTTCCCGAAGTTGCTCGACGTGCCCATCAGCACGTACTTGATGGTGTTGGCGAATATGCGCCGGCCCTCGGCGACGCCGGTGGCCAACACACCGAGGTCCTTCTCCAGCAGCACCACGTCGGCGGCGTCCTTGGCCACGTCGGTGGCGCTGTCCACCGAGATCCCCACGTCGGCGGCGTGCAACGCCAGCGCGTCGTTGACCCCGTCGCCCAGGAAGCCGACGGCTCGCCCCTCGCGCCGCAGCGCGGTGATCAGCCGCGCCTTCTGCTCGGGGGAGATGCGCGCGAAGATGGTGTGGTGTTGCGCGGCGTACGCGAACGCGGCGTCGTCCAGGGGTTCGAGCTGCGCGCCGGTGATCGTGCCCTTCGAGGCCAAACCCAGTTCTTCACAGACCTTTTCGGCCACCCGCGCGTTGTCACCGGTAGCGATCTTCACCTCGATGCCCAGATCCGCGAGCTGGGTTAGGGATTGCCGCGCGGCGGCCTTGGGTTCGTCGGCGAAGACGCAGAACCCGACGAGCATCAGCTCGGATTCGTCGTCGGCGGTGAGGGTGGCCAGGTGCGGCGCCGGTTTGACGGCCACGGCAACTACCCGGCGGCCGGCGTCGAACAATTCGGTCAGAGTCTTTTGAGCTTCAG